>CAXAIH010000108.1:0-6937 GCA_963968755.1 uncultured Flavobacteriales bacterium | reverse complement strand
TCCTTGGTGTTTGCCCGGATCAAGAGTTCCTCTTTTTCCGATTTAATGGTCCCACCGGTGGTTTCAATATTGCTCTGACGAACTGCTTGAGCCACCTCGTTAAAGGTGATATTCAGGGCACGCATCTTCTCTTCTTGAAGAGAAACAACCACTTCTTCATTTGGAAAACCTGAAAGCTCAACCTTCGTTAAGCCTTCAACTTGGCGCAAATCGTCTTCTGCTCTTCTTGAAAAACGCTTTAGGGTAGCTAAGTCAACATCACCAGTAATCGCGAAAGAATAGGCAAAAGTCCGGCCCTCCTGCTTAAAGATTACCGGTGGTTCCATACCAATCGGGAAGGAGTTGATCTGATCCACAGCGTTCTTCACGTCTTGAAGAACAACATCTGTTTTGCAGCCTTTAAACACTTCGACGGTAATGGCCGCAGAGTTTTCAGAGGAAATGGAAGAAACGCGTTCTACACCAGTCAGTCCTTTGAGGTTATCCTCAATCTTGATGACAATCCCATTTTCAATTTCTTCGGAAGAAGCTCCGGGATATATGGTTTGAATCGTGATGATCCGACTCTCTGTTTCTGGGAAAAATGTGGACTTCAATCCACCAACGCTGAACAAACCAAAAATCAAGATGATGACCATCAGGACGTTGCCCGATACGGGATACTTTACGAAGTATTCAATCAGTTTTGTCATGGCTACTTCACAGGTCTTACGTTCATTCCCTTGTAGGCGCCATTCAAACTTTGATTCAAATACAGCTCTCCGTTTTCTAGTCCATCTATGATTGCCGTGGTTTGCCTGTAGCGCACAACCTCTGCATTCAGAGGCATCAATTGATCATCTTCAATCATGAAAATACGACCGTTGTCGAGGATACTTCGATCGACTTGAACAACATCGACCAAATCTTTCCCGAGGATAGCACCTCCTAAGTAAGAGCCGTCACTTAGGGCGGACGAAACTATAGACACGTAGACCTTAAGGCTTTGAGTTTGCACATCCACTTGCTTTGCTAAGCGCACTACTCTTCCTTGAATGTTGGCATTAGAGTTATGGTCTTTAAGCTGAACCGGATCCCCCACTTGAACGAATTTTGCGTCTTCGACGGAGATGGCCGCTTCGAGCTCAAAATCGTTTGGATCAGAAAACTCTCCAAGCACCTGACCTGGCCGTACAAGCGCTCCTGGGTTCACCGAACTCATGGTTACGACCCCATCAAATGGAGCTGTGATTTGATATTTTGCTAGTTTGATTTCCTGAGCTTTCAGAGAGTAGTATGAGGAATAAATGTTTCTTGAAGTTAGAAACAACTTGAACTTGTTCTCTTTTACGTCCGGGAGATCTGGAAGGCTCTTTTCCATTTCGAAAGAGAGCACATACTTTTCCCAAGCATTCGATTGATCTGGAAAATCCAACTTTAAATCTGGGATGATTTGACTAATCGCATTGAGAAAGGAACTTTTCTGCGCATACAGATTCATCTTCATTTCTCCAGGCTCCAAGGACAACATTCCTTCGCCTTTTTTGAAGCTTACACCATCCTTGAATTCTTTCGAACCTGGGCGATAAATTCCTTGAACCTCCGACAAAACTTGAATCTTCTTTCTTGAAAAAACTCGGCCCGTAATGGTGATCGAATTTTCGATGGTATCGTTTTGCACTTCCGCCCAAAACACATTTGGGGTCTTATCAATTTCAGGCTTTTTCTCTGGCGCCTCTTTCATACCTGCAAGCATGTTCATGAGCAGGTAACCTCCCACTATAACGACAAGGCCTAAAACAATGGTGATTCTTCTCTTTAACATCAACTGTACTTTTTATGTTCTTCCTGCAAGCTTTCCCACAAGTTTTGCAACATGATCTTCATCTTGGCAACTTCATTCTCACTCATTGATCCGTGGATCATCTTGAAAAATTGGGCACGGATTGGCGCCATTTCTTCGTACTTAACCTGTCCGTCTTCCGTCAGATAGAGATGCTTGTTTCGACGGTCTTGTTCATCTTCTTTTCGAAAAATCAAATAGGATTTCTCAAGACTTTCTATGAGCCTACTGATGGCTGGCTTGTCTTTGAGCAAGGCCTCACACAAATCGTTTTGATTGCAGCCCGGTTTGTGATTCAGAAAGTTGAGGACTTTGGCTTGCTCCACCGTAATTCCAATTCCACTTTCGCTAAGCTTTTTCTGGAACAGGTTCACCAATGACAAGTAGGTAGTGCCCAGCTTGTATCCAAGAAAATCATCCAGTTTAAAGTCTTCCTCCATGGGGTGAAATAAAAACGGTTGCAATATTAACTATTAATATGCAATAGCTTCAAGTCCACTGCTAATAGTTTAGAATCAGCTATCCAACTCAATCTCTTTGCAGACATCATCAGTCTTTTTCTGCACCAACTGATGCCAGTTCACATTTCGTGAGAGGTACATGGTGAAGGCCACGAGCATGAACAATCCAACACTACCCATTAGTAAGGCATAGCCTTGTAATTGCAATAAGATGTAGAAATACAGAAGACCGAGCACCGAGGCGATGATGCCACTGAGTTTCTTCTGCTTCAGGATGCTCAAACTGTTGAGGCTAATTTGAAGAATCACAGCCAGCGAGGCGACTAGATATGCCAAATCAAAACTAATGTGCTCTGAAAGGGAAATAAGGAGGCCGTAGAAAACTACTAGAGCAATACCTGCCAAAGTATATTGAATGGGGTGCACCATTTTCTTATTGAGGATTTCCATAAAGAAAAAGAGCAAGAAGGTCACGCCGATAAACAGAGCCGATAAACAGAATGGCATACTTCGATGATCGAATAGACTTTTGATACACATCAACCGGAAGCAACATAGAACCCCGAAGGCAGATTCCCTAACGGAGTGTATGGTATTGCTCCACCATTGCCGATAATTTCTATTTAGATGAAGCACCTTCCAACGCGCATCGAAGCCTTTTTCTGAAACAGAATTGGTGTCGGGAATATATGCTCCATCAAAACTTGGATTAGGCCATTGGGAACTCAAGTGAACTGTTGTACTCTTTCCAATTGGAGTAAAGCGCATATTGCTGCTTCCATTAAATCGCAGATCCAGATTAAACGAATGTCTGGATGTCAAACTATCACCATCCAAAGGGAGTTTTACGTGCAATCCTGAGGCAAAGAGATCTGTGTCGGGCAGACCAGCTTCAAAGACTTTTTTCGTACCAGACCAATTGATTACTACATCATCCTTCAGACCACGAATATCACTTAGACCAACACTCAGGTAGGCTTCTTCCCAAAGCATGGTGACATTGTCTTGAGGGAAATCGGAGACGTCGGGAAGTAAACATAAACCCTTGATTTTCAATTCTGATGAGTAAACAACAGCTTCGTAAATACTTCTGTATCTCTCTTCCGGACTTACATGACCATTGATGCTAAGCTTTTCAGGTGAAATATGAAAGTGCTGCTTGCTTCGAACTAACTTATTGTCGGAATTGCGATACTGCTTGAAGTACGGAACATTAGCACCGGACCTGCACCCGTTTGCGCCAATCCTCATTTGGCGGAGATATCTTGAATGGCTTCTTGTCGTCGATCTTCACGTTCGTGAATGATGGACTGAACCATCGAATCGGGAATTAATAAAATTAGCGCCAGAATGGCAATGGAACTGATCTTAAAGGTGACTGCATTTCGCTCGACAAATCCTGCTTGATTGTTTGACTTCATTACAAATTGGATTTGTGTTTGAAGAAAAACTTACGAATTGCCTTTCGGGTATTGAATGGCTGTTAAAGTCAATAAGGACAGTCGATAGAGGAATGCTTACGCATACATCATTCGCCCGATCGCGAAGTAAATCAACAGACCCAAGATGTCGTTTACAGTGGTAATGAAAGGACCCGTTGCCAATGCAGGATCAATTTTATACCTATTCAAGGCCAAGGGGATGAAGGTGCCAAATAGCCCCGCAAAGAGAATCACACAAAGTAGGGCAAGGCTCACGGTAATGCTCATATTCATCGACTCGCTAAAGATGAGATTGTAACCTAAGATAATTACTGAGCACACCAAGCCATTAAAAAGGGCTACTACAAATTCTTTTCTCAGCTTGGGCAAAATATCTAAACTCAAGAAGGACTCGCTCGCTAAGCCCTGCACAATGATGGCTGAAGATTGAACACCAACATTTCCACCCATCGCAGCAATTAGTGGAATGAAGAAAGCCATCTCCGGGTACAGCTTGATGTCTACCTCATAAATCCCTATGATCTGAGCTCCAAAAATCCCCCCGATCAAACCGAGCAATAACCAGGGTAGGCGCGCACGGGTGAGCATCAATACATTATCCGAGTAGTCGACGTTTTGCGAAATACCAGAAGCCAACTGATAATCCTTTTCGGCTTCCTCTGTGATCACGTCTACCACATCATCGATGGTAATACGCCCAACCAAACGACCAATTTCATCTACCACAGGCATGGCGACGAAATCATACTTCTTCATTTTGTTTGCCACCGTTTCCACATCGGTGTAGGTCTTTACTACCTCCAAGCCCGGCTTATAGATATCCGAAATTTGCGTTTTTACAGCTGTGTTCAATAACCTTCTGAGCGAAAGCCGTCCAAGCAACATATCGTTCTTGTCGGTTACATAAATGGTGTAGATATTCTCCACGTTCTCTGCCTGCTTGCGCATTTCTCGAACAGTGTTAGCAACGTTCCAATTCTCTTGAACTTTCACGAGTTCCTTCGCCATGATAGAACCTGCCGTTCCCTCCTTGTATTGAAGTAGGTCAACAATATCACTTGCCTGTTCTACATCATCGAGGTGAGAAATAACCTCTTCTGTCTTCTCGTCACTAAGAACTCCAAGTACGTCCGCCGCATCATCCGACTCTAGGTTTTCGATGAAGTAGCTCGCAAGTTCTTTGGCACTGAAAGAGTCAACCAGCTCATCGCGGTCGTCTTCATCCATATTCACGAGAATCTCAGAAGCCTTAACCGCATCTACGTATTCGAACAGAAGCTTCGCTTCTTCTACATTCAACTCGTTCACAACCATAGCAAGGTCGGCCGCATGGATAGGACCGATGCGCTCGAGGAGCTTCTCCTCTTGCTTAGACTCCAGGAGATCCCGAATGTCTTGAACGATTTCTTTGCTGAATGTGACTTCCATGTCGTCGCGTGCTAGCCCTGCAAAAGTAGCTTTTAAGCACTAGTCAACAAGTAGTTGGAATGATGTCTGACTTAAGCTTGTACAAGCAGTGCCGCAATCCTCCAAAAATCCGAAACCTGCATTTGCTCCGGGCGCAAGTTTTTTAAGTCTTCTGGAATCTCCACCTCGAGTGACTTCAGTGAATTGCTCAACATTTTCCTGCGTTGATTGAAGGCCAGCTTCACCACGCGAAAGAGCGCTTTCTCTGTACAGGGAAGTTCTAAATCTTCAATGCGTTCTAGGCGAATCACAGCCGACTTCACCCTCGGTGGTGGGAAAAAGCTTTGCTCATCTATTGTGAACAAATAGCTGCAACTGAAATAGGTTTGGCATAACACACTCAGAATCCCAAATGCTTTACTGCCTGGTCCAGAACAAACGCGTTCAGCTACTTCTTTTTGAAACATGCCAACGCATTCCGGAATGTGTGTTTTATTCTCAAGCACTTTGAAGAGAATCTGCGAGCTGATGTTGTATGGGAAGTTCCCTACAAGGGCAAAATTATCCTCGAACAATAGATCCAAGCGCAACTGCAGGAAGTCGGCCTGAAGAATTTGACTATCGCTTAATATGCCTTCTCCAAGCAAATAATCTACCGACTCAGAGTCGAGCTCAACTGTTCTCAAATTCTTCGTATTGCGAAGAAGGTACTGTGTGAGCACTCCAGTTCCCGGGCCAATCTCCAGCACTGCATCCGTGAACTGAAGAGCATTGGCGGTTTGTTCAGCGATGCTGAGATCTTTCAGAAAGTGTTGACCTAAATACTTTTTGGGTCTAACCAATGTGTTCGAGCAAAGTGCGGAAAGCAATTACGCGTTCCCCGTATTTTTCTTGATGTTTCTCCTGCAGGGCAGGAGCAAAGTTCTCGAAGTAGTCGTGGAGATTAGCCTCCGCTTCTGCTTCGTATTGCACGCAAAAACTAACTCCATCCTCTTCTTCTATCCGAATGTGAAACAGTCGGTTTCTCAAGAAGCAAGCAGTTGCCATTACTTCAGGGACATGAACTTCTTGCATCCATTTTAACCATTCCTCAGAAATACTGGTCTCCACCTTAAGGGTCACATTGTAAATTACCATGCTGTGCTAATTGATTTGATCTCCACGAAGGTTTCGGTATCGCTTGCGCGCTTCAACCACAAAAAGGCTATCCTTAAAATCAGTGATGATCATCTTATAATATTCCATTGCCTTATTAGGCTGCTGCAAGTTGAAATCGTACAGCTGGGCAAGTTTATAAGCAGCATTATCCGCCAGTATATCGAGTGGATACTTTTTCACTACTTCAATCAGATATGCCTCGGTCTTTTTAAAATCTGCTTGCGAAAATGCGATGCTCGCTCTTCTCATGAGAATTTCGTCGTTCAGAGCATGAGCGCTAAACTTGGCGTTTAAACTGTCCAATACAATCAACGCTTCTTCCAGATGCTTTTGAGCCACCAATAAATCAGCGCGTGCGAACATTTTTAAGGGTTCTATCGTGTTGTCTATCAATGTGTTGTCGGTTATGAGCAAGGACAATTCCATAGCATCATTGGCAATGAGTTTTGAAGTACTTCCTTTAAGCACATCCAGCATGGCGCGCGCCAAATCAAACTCTCCTTTATAGTAATAGATCTTTGCATTTTTGAACTTGGCAATCTCTCCCAAGCGATCGAACTTAAAGTCCTTTTCCACTTGCATATAAAGCAGGGAGGCGTCCCACTCTTGACGATCAAGAATTAGAATATCGGCCAACAAGAGTTTGG
>CAXAIH010000107.1:0-7011 GCA_963968755.1 uncultured Flavobacteriales bacterium | reverse complement strand
GCTCAAGGGCTCGTATTCTCCTCGACCAATAGCCGTTACTTTCTCCACCTCAAATCCTAAACTCAGAAGCTTGCGCCGAACTTCCTTGGCCCTGCGCTCAGAAAGCACTTGATTGTAGGTTTCCTCTCCTTTGTTGTCTGTGTGCCCCTTGACCAAGATTGAATAAGACTTGGCTTTTAATTCTGCTGCAAGCGAATTCAATTTCTCCAATTCAGAATCAACTACATCGAAGGCATCGTGCTCGAAATAAAGCTGTAGTTCAAGTACTGTTGTGTCTCCTTCTTTCCTAGAATACAACCATTCCGTGTCCTCAATGTCGAGAGCTTCCTCGTCATCAACATCTTCTCCGGCTCGATCGGTAAAACTTCCCGCTTTGAGGAAAACAGCAGAATCGTACAGGCCATCTCCAATGTCACTGATTTCCAAACTCATCTTGTACCACCTTCCAGGAACGAGCTTTGAACTGGCTGTGAGTGGCACGGTATACCCATCAAATTGAAGCACATTCGCCATCAAAGCTTTCTCCAAATCGTCCTTCCAGAAATCCATCTTCTGATCAGACCAATACGAGTTGTTGCGATACAAGCGATGATTCCGACGAGGATTGATATTGTCGATGCTAATGGGCTCCTTGGTTCCAGGAACCATAGCCAAATTCGCGATCTCATTGTTCTCCATATCGATGAGCAAGAAAACAAACACATCGTTCACACCTCGATTCACAAATTCGGGATACTCTTCTGAAGCGAAGACAAACTCAAAGGCCAGACTGTCGCCACTTGCCTTAAAATCGAATTGAAGCAGGGAGGCATCTACGGAAACATTCCTCGACATGCGAGCCAAGTGATTTCTTCCTCGAACACCTAAAGCTTCACCAGAACTGCTCTTGCGGTTCGGGCCGCGTACCATCTCAGCTTCACCTGTACTGATGATAATCCCTTCGGTAAAAAAGCAACATTCAGCACCCGTGATCTTGAAACGACCGAGAGCTTGATTCGCACCTAATATTTTTGCATTTCGAGTTTCAATTCCTTGATGTTCACCAAGTAAAATTTGAACAAGCTCGTCTGCACTCTTATTGGTGTCGATTCGAATGGCAACATCTTGAGAGTGAGACGGGGTAGTGAGAGTGATACAGAGAGTGAGAACAGTGGAGGGGAGAAACAATCTGAAGAGGGAAGAGTCAGAGGGAAGAAACAGTAAGGGGGAGAATAATCGACGCATGCTTCGAATCACAAGAGTAGTTTTAGGTCAACTTGACCTCCAATGGACCGAGCTTCTCCAGATCTGAAACCAATTCACTGCTCGGACGAACTCGTATTTCCTTGGAAAGCAATTCTGAACTTAGATTCTCTTCAAAATCAATCAAGTTCAATTTCACAGCACAACTTCCAGGAACAGCTTTTAGTTCAAGATCCAAGCGATCTAAAAGACCCTCATCAATGGTTTTCACATCGAAGCTCACACTCAATTCCTTCACCCTTTTGTCCATCAATTCAGAAAGCAGTTCCATCTGCTGAACTTTAAACTCATAGGACTCATCGCCCCAAGGTCGCTTCGATACCCTACCAGTTACATAGAGTAAGTAATTCGTCGTCAAAAAGGCTTTAAAGTTCAGGTAATCGTCGCCGAACAATCGGAAATTGAAGTTGGCGCGATAATCTTCGAGGGTCAATTCCCCGTAGGGTTTCCCTTTCTTCGAAGTGCGATGCTCCGCATAGCTTACAATCGCACCAAAGCGAACCTCCTTGTTGGCAACGGCTTCAAGATTCTCGAGGTATCCCAAATTGAAACCGGTGGTGGTAAAGCTTTTTAGCTCCAAAGAATAGTCGTCGAGTGGATGGCCAGAAATAAACATTCCGACCAACTCTTTCTCATGCGAAAGCTTCTTGAGTGTTCCCCATGCTTCTGCCTCAGGAATCTGAGGTTCAAAAATACTCACTTCTGAGCCTTCCCCAAATAGCGAAACCTGAGAGCTGTTCTCGGCGTGCTGGTGATTTTGACCAAATCGAATCGCTTTCTCCAGAAAGGTCGATTCTCCTTCTCTGTGAAAATAAACCGCTCGATGACCGTCGGTAAAGGCATCAAGTGCTCCTGCATAGGCCATGCTTTCTAGAGTCTTTTTGTTGGCGGCACGGTGATCCATGCGTTTGGTGAGGTCAAACACACTTTCAAACAGTCCGTTCTCTGTTCGCTCAGCAACCAGACTTTCTACGGCGGCCTCCCCTACTCCTTTTACGGCACCCAGACCAAATCGTATTTCGTCTCTCTTGTTCACCGTAAAACCGTACCCACTTTCGTTGATATCCGGACCAAGCACCTTGATGTCTGCCCTTCGGCATTCTTCCATGAAGAAAGACACCTTTTTGATGTCAGACATATTGTTGGTAAGCACGGCAGCCATGTACTCGGCTGGGTAGTTTGCTTTCAGATAGGCTGTTTGAAAAGCCACCACGGAATATGCTGCCGAGTGAGATCGGTTAAATCCGTACTCGGCGAACTTCGCCATGATGTCGAAGATTTTATCGGCCCGTTCTGCCTCAATCTGGTGCTCTTTGGCGCAACCCTCGCGGAAAACCTCTTTCTGCTGAGCCATCACATCCATCTTCTTCTTACCCATCGCTCGTCTGAGCAAATCGGCTCCTCCAAGGGAATAACCTCCAAGAATCTGGGCAGTCTGCATAATCTGCTCCTGATAGACCATGATGCCGTAAGTATCTTTCAGGATTCCCTCCAATTCGGCATGCGGATATTCAACCTCTTCCCTACCGTGCTTGCGCGCAATGAAGGTGTCAATGAATTGCATCGGACCCGGACGAAACAAGGCGTTCATCGCAATAAGGTCCTCAATATTGGTTGGCTTTAACTTGCGCAGATTCTTCTGCATCCCGATCGACTCAAACTGGAAGGTTCCGTTGGTCTCCCCTTTTTGATAGAGTTCAAAAGTGGCTTCATCATCCAATGGAATCTCGTCGGGATCAATCTCAACTCCATGCCGGTTTTTGATGATTCGAATCGCATGTTTGATGATGGTGAGCGTTTTCAAACCCAAGAAGTCCATCTTCAACATACCCGCATCCTCAACAACTTTGTTGTCGAATTGAGTCACGAGTAAATCAGAATCTTTCGAAGTTGCTACCGGAATAAGGTTGGTCAGGTTCTCTGGCGTGATGATCACTCCACAGGCATGAATCCCGGTATTTCGAACAGAGCCTTCTAGGATTTCCGCTTGTCCAAGAATGTCGGCAGCCCTTCCCCCATCCTGAACGAACTTCTGCAATTGAGTCGCATTGGCAGCTGCATCGGAATTCAGCTTCTGCCTCAACCCTTTTGAATCCGCATTGAGCAAGAATTCTAGATTTTGAAAATCAGGAACGAGCTTGGCAATCTTATCGGTTTCGTCGAGTGGGAATGCCATTACCCTCGACACATCTCGAATGGCCGACTTTGCAGCCATCGATCCGTAGGTGATGATTTGAGCAACCTGCTCCTTTCCATATTTGTCTACTACGTAATCGATGATTTTACCGCGACCTTCATCGTCGAAGTCAATATCGATATCGGGCATACTCACCCTTTCTGGATTCAAGAATCGCTCAAAGAGTAGCTTGTACTTGATAGGATCGATGTTCGTTACCCCTATACAAAAAGCTACCGCAGAACCTGCTGCCGAACCCCGTCCAGGACCAACACTCACACCCATTTCGCGCGCCTTGCTGGTGAAATCTTGTACGATGAGGAAGTAGCCAGGAAAGCCCATTTCCTTCACCACTTTGAGCTCAAGATCCAGTCGATCGCGAATCTCATCTGTCATTTCAGAATAACGGTTTTTCGCTCCTTCATAAGTCAGGTGACGGAGATAGTCGTCTTGATCTTTAAATCCATCTGGCAATTCATAGGAAGGCAACAGAATGTCGCGCTTGAGATCGTAGACCTCCACTTTCCCCAATATCTCTTCGAAGGTTTCGAAGGACTCCGGCAAATGCGCGAAGAGGGCTTTCATCTCTTCTTGGGTCTTGAAGTAGTACTCATCGTTTGGCATTCCGAAACGATAACCTCTACCCCGTCCAATAGGCGTTTCCTTCAATTCCCCATCCTTTACACAGAGCAAAATGTCGTGTGCTTCGGCATTGTCTTTCTCTAAATAGTATGAGTTGTTTGCCGGGAAGTACTTGACGCCGTACTTCTTCGCAAACTGCAGCAGCACTTGGTTCAAATGCTTCTCTTCTTCCAGTCCATGATCGACAAGTTCCACGTAGAAATCTTCCCCGAACTGCTCGTGCCACCACTTAAAGGCTTCTTCTGCTTGAGTCTCTCCCACATTCAAGATGAGAGAAGGTATTTCAGCTCCAATTCCCCCGGTTGTGGCCATCAGGTTCTCTTTGTACTCTAGGAGTACTTCTTTGTCTACACGCGGATAACCAGCGTAGTAACCTTCCGTGAACCCTATCGAGCACAACTTCACAAGGTTATTGTAGCCCTCTCTGTTTTTAGCAAGAAGCACCTGGGTATTCCTTCGGTCGGGATTGTCTTTCGTGAACTTCTTTATGGTACGATCCTGTGCGACGTAGAGTTCACAACCCACGATAGGAGTGATGTCGTTCATGATACATTCTCGCACGAACTTAAATGCGCCGTACAAATTACCATGGTCGGTCATACACACAGCCGGCATGCTATCGGCTTTGGCTTTCTCCACCAATGGCTTCACCTTGGTCGTACTCTGAAGCACCGAAAATTGGGTGTGGTTATGCAAGTGGATGAAGGGCGCTGAAATACTTGAAACAGCTACTTTCGGGGTTTTCTCGCCAGCTCCTGAATCAGATTTCTTCTTGCTCGTGGGAGCTTCAGACTGGGCTTCAATGTTTATGTCCACTCCTTGAACCTGACTAGGGTTCATTTCCTTGAAGCGGGCCATCTCTTCAGCATCAAAACCAAGGGTGGAGGCTTTTACAACTCCGAGTCGAATGAGTTCCAAGAAACACCGGGCCGTGGCAACAACGTCGGCTGATGCATTATGTGCCTCATCGAATCCCTCACCGAAAAGCTTCATATGAAGCTCTGTTAGTGTAGGCCATTTAAATCTACCTCCTCTTCCGCCGGGAATGGCGCAGTACTCGGTCGACTCATCCTTGGTATCTACACTTGGAATGTCGAGGATGTTGTGTTCCATCTCGGTGCGCACATACTCAGCACCTGCAATGTTGATGTCAAATTCGATGTTGTGCCCAGCCAAGAAAGAAGCCTTATCCATGGCCTTCTTAAATTCTTCCAGCACAAAGCGCAAGTCCAAACCTTCCTCTTCCGCCTTTTCTGTGGTGATGCCATGAATTTTTGCGGAGTTGAAGGGAATCGTATAACCTTCAGGCTTTACGATGTAATTCTTAACCTCAATAAGCTTTCCATCGAGGTCGTGCATCTGCCAGGCAATTTGAACCATGCGCGGCCAATTGTCCAAATCGGTAATTGGGGCATTGTAGTTCTTGGGTAAACCGGTGGTTTCGGTGTCGAAAATTAGATACATCTGGCTGCTTTTCTAGCTTCGTTAAAAGTAACTGCAGTAGATGAAAATCTGGAGGATTGTGCGCGAAATAGTTATTCACGTCTATCCACAATTTGAAACTCAATTTCAGCATCTCATTGATGAACGCATTCCGGCTCAAATCAAGTTGAAAACACTTATTTTGCCTTCCTAAATAAAACCCATGTCCGACGACAAAAAAGTAATCTTCAGTATGAGTGGTGTTGGTAAAACCATCCCACCGAATAAGGAGATTCTAAAAGACATTTACCTCTCCTTCTACTACGGTGCTAAAATTGGCATCATCGGACTCAATGGGTCTGGGAAGTCAACACTACTCCGCATTATAGCAGGTGTAGATGCGAACTACCAAGGCGATATCGCCTTCTCCCCTGGCTTCTCCGTAGGCTTTCTAGAACAAGAACCTGAACTCGACGACAACAAAACGGTCCTGGAAATTGTACGCGAAGGCGTTCAAGAAATTCACGACCTCCTTACGGAATACGAGAAGATTAACAACGACTTTGGGCTTCCTGAAGTCTATGAGGATGCGGATAAGATGCAAAAGCTGATTGATCGTCAGGGGGTATTGCAAGAACGCATCGATGCCACCAACGCTTGGGAGATTGACACGAAACTTGAAATCGCCATGGATGCGCTTCGCACTCCACCCGGAGAAGCGCAGATCAAAAACCTCTCAGGGGGTGAACGCAGAAGAGTTGCTCTATGCCGTTTGTTGTTGAAGCAACCCGACATTCTACTTTTAGATGAGCCCACCAACCACTTGGATGCAGAATCCGTGCATTGGCTGGAACAGCACTTACAACAGTACAAAGGGACCGTAATCGCGGTTACGCACGACAGGTACTTCCTGGATAATGTTGCTGGATGGATTCTAGAACTCGATCGCGGAGAAGGAATTCCATGGAAAGGAAATTACTCTTCATGGCTAGATCAGAAAACCAAAAGAATGGCCTCGGAGGAAAAAGAGGCGAGCAAACGACGCAAAACACTTGAGCGCGAATTGGAATGGGTACGCATGACTCCAAAGGCGCGTCATGCGAAAGGGAAAGCGCGTATTGCCAATTATGAGAAAATGCTCGGCGAAGGCGAGAGCAAGAAAATTCAAGAGCTTGAAATCTTCATTCCGCCAGGACCAAGATTGGGTAGTGACGTGATTGAAGCAAAAGGCGTTAGCAAAGGCTACGACGATAAGCTCCTGTACGAAAACCTAGATTTTAAACTCCCACCTGCCGGCATCGTTGGAATCGTTGGTCCGAACGGAGCTGGAAAAACTACCCTCTTCCGTTTAATTATGGGATTGGAAGAAGCCGACGCTGGAACTTTTTCTGTTGGCTCAACCGTGAAGGTGGCCTATGTAGATCAGATGCACGCGGAAATAGATCCGAAGAAAACGGTTTGGGAAGTCATTTCAGGTGGTAACGAAAACTTAGAGGTTGGCAATAAGATGATCAACTCGAGAGCATACG
>CAXAIH010000106.1:0-7028 GCA_963968755.1 uncultured Flavobacteriales bacterium | reverse complement strand
CTTTGTAGCCGGCAGCCTGCAGAGCAATAATTGGTTGAAGTCCGACATTGCCTAGCGTGAATGTCATAACATTCGATATTCCATTTTTCCGCGGGTGAACGGCGTATCCTAGTTCTTCAGTTTTGAGATAATCCAGTTCACCATATAGGTGAACAATCCTTGGTCTATGCACCGAAGCTGCCGCCATGGCTTCTAACAATTCAGTGAAATTAACATTCGAATTGTATGATGATAGGAACAATACATCCAAATTCTCCCACTGCTGTTCCAACTCAAAGCGGTCGCATGACTTCCCAGAAAGGGAGGGGCTTGATTCGGTGAACGCACGCTCCAATTCCAAACCAAAATTATCCTCAGACCAAATGAACGTATTCGGAGATCTTTTCTTCTCACCAGATTCTTGGAGCATCTTTAAGCCCAAAGCACCCACGTAACTGAACACCTCAATATCGGGGTGAGCCTCAAACGTACCAGCTACTTTAATGCCGATATCAATTGCTGCTTCTAGATCAATGTCTTCGGGTCTAAATTCCCACTTCTCATACATCAAAGGAACTACGGCATGTTTTGGCAACTTCTCTAGTAGACTGCGATTGATTGGACGTAAATTTCCCGCATTGATCAGAATGTCTGTGGTTTCCAAAATTTCCTCAGGGCAGGCGTCTAAGACAAATTCAACTTTTGAATCTAAGTCCAATTTCTGAAGTAATAATTTACAGGATTTAATGGTGTTAGAGGCGGTCCCGTAATTTGTGTCTTTAGCCACGGCAATAACCCTTTTTCCGCCGGCTAGTGCAGCAATAATGGGGAAATACAAATAGTGAGCACTACCGACTTCAGTAACTATCTGGTAGCCACTAAGGTCCAAGTCAAGCTTGGAAATAAAATCTGTACAAAGGGAAAGCCCATAGTCCATCAAGAATCTGGAATTTGACCATCAAGAAAAATGCGACACCACCATTCAAAATTCATAAAGGACCAGATCAACAATCTGTGGTTCGCCTTGCCGCTGATGTGTTCCTTTACAATTCGATGAACATAATCTTGCTGAATATACTCAGCGCTTAGAGTATCCGATTTGAGAAGTAATTTCTCAATATATTTAAGGTTTTCACCCCGGTACCAACTTTCATCAGGAGCAGAGAAACCTTGCTTTTTACGGTCAATTATCCTGTCCGGTATAAAGTTGGCCATCGCCTTTCGAAGTACATTCTTACCATCATCGAATTCAGTGTAAACAGCACGCTTCTTCTTAGTCAGGTTCTCATTAAGCACCTTCATCTCTTCGAGCTTGCCCAATTTGAATTTCACGGGCACCTTCATGGCAAAGTCGACTAAGTCGTTGTCGAGAAAGGGGAAGCGCTCTTCTAAACCGTTTGCCATCGATAGCTTGTCGCCAACCATCAAGAGCCCATGCAAGAATGTCTTAATCTCAAAGTAGAGCGAATTCTGGATATGCTCTTCTGGAGAGTCATACTTTAACTTGGAGTTGAATAAAAATACGCGTTCGAAAATATTCCTTGGTTCATTGATGTCCATTTGAGCGAAACTCTTTTTTTGAAGAAGACTCGACTTATGGTTATCTGGCACCATGCGCTGCCAAAAACTATAATAACGTTCAAAGTACTCCTTCTGGTCCAAAGATTTAAACACATGGTAATACCTCCAAGGATAGCCTCCGAAAAGCTCGTCTCCACCAGTACCCTGCAAACAGACCTTCACGAATTTTGAAGCCAATCGGCTGATGTAATAATTTGGATAGCTCATTCCCACTCGCGGGTTCTCGAGGTGCCAGACTACTCTAGGCAAGGACCATGAGAGGTCTCCAGCATTAATAACCTGTTCGTAGTGTTCGGTCTTAAAATGATTAGCCATCATCTCCGCATCACGACGTTCATCGTAATTGGATTCAACCCCCGTGACTTCACTCATGTCAAAACCACAAGTAAAAGTGGTAAGGCGGTCGAGATGCTGGTTTGCGATGGCTGTGATGGATCCTGAATCCATACCTCCGGAGAGGTAGGACCCAACTGGAACATCAGCCACCATTTGGCGTGAAACAGCTTGTTTTAATAATCTCCCACTTTCATCAACTGCCTCTTCAAAACTCATGCTGTTGTCAGGCTGCGAAAAATCATAATCCCACCAACTGTGATGTTTGATGTATTTTATGCCTGCCTTTATGTGGACAGTATTTGCCGGAGGAAGAAGAGTAACTCCGTCAAACAAGGTTTGAAATCGAAACGAATTCTGAAAAGTGAAGTACTCATTTAAAGATGAATGGTTGAGCTTGACTTCAAAATCAGGATGTTTCATAAAAGCCTTGATCTCAGAGCTAAACATGATTGTTTTCCCATTGAAGTAATAGTAGAGCGGTTTTACACCAAATCGATCTCTCGCTAGGTGAAGTTCTCTTGATGGAACATGCCACAAAGCCAAAGCAAACATTCCGTTCAACCTCTCAAGGTACTTCAGTCCATATCGCGCAACGCCTTCCAGAATCACTTCCGTATCAGAAGTCGATTTAAACTCCGCACCAAGACCCAGTAATTCCTTTTTTAGCTCTTTGAAATTGTAGATGCAACCGTTGAACACAAGCAGCCACTCCTTATTAGCAGATTCCATTGGTTGGCGACCAGCATCACTTAGGTCAATAATTGAAAGGCGACGATGAGCCAAGCCAATACTTCCGTCTACGTGAATGCCGCTGCCATCAGGACCACGATGACGAATTGCGTTCGACATATTGTTCAGAACGTGTTCCGAAACAGCTTCACCAGATAAATTAAAGACTCCGGTTATCCCGCACATGCATAGAGAGTTAGATGGACTTTCGTATGTCTAAGCATTCCTATATTGACTTCAAAGTGTCAACAACATATTGATAATCTTCAGGGCTCATTCTGTTGTGAAGCGGAATCGCCATACTTAAATCATTCGCCTTCTTGGCCTCTGGAAAATCAGAAGATTTGATCTCGTATTTATTGGCGTAGTATCCAAGCATATGAACGGCATGTGTTCCTGGTCGAGTTGAAATACCCTTTTCCTCGAGTACCTGCATGAGTTTGTTTCGACTGTATGGAGAACGACCTTCGTCAATGCTGCACACAAAGGATTGCCAACCATGCTTTGTACCTTCAGGCACGATTGGGGTTTTGAGCCATTCCAATTCGGCCAACTCCTCAATGTAGAATTTCGCCCATTTATCACGCTCGGCAATAAAGCCCTCTAGTTTCTCAATTTGAACACAACCAACAGCTCCTTGCAAGTCTGTCATTCGATAGTTGTATCCAAGAAGGTTAAACTCTGGAAGAATAAATGGTTGCGGACCGTGATGTCTTTGCTCTTCCGAGATGGAAGCGCCATGATTCCGCATCATACCGATCACTTCGGCAAGCCTATCACTCTGGCTGGTCACCATTCCGCCTTCTCCAGTGGTCACCGACTTTCGTGGATGAAAGGAAAAGCAACCGATGTCGCCAAGTGCTCCGGCATACACTCCTCCATACTGAGCTCCGGCAGCGCAAGCGGCGTCCTCCACAATCGGGATTTCACCAGCAATATTCTTAATCTCATCCATATCCGCACAAAGACCGAACAAGTGCACGGCTATGATGGCTGATGTCTTGTCAGTGATCTTGGCTTTCAGCTTTGCAGGGCCCAAATTAAATGTGCTGAGATCGATATCCACGAAAACGGGCTTTGCCCCCATATACTCGACGACATTTGCTGTTGAAACCCAGGTGAAAGCGGGAACAATTACTTCGTCACCTTCCTTCACACCCAATGCAGCCATAGCTAAGTGCAATGCTGATGTAGCGCTGGTACAAGCAATGGCATGTTTCACCCCATGAATTTCGCCAAAACGGGTTTCAAAGGCGCGCACTTTTGGACCGCTCGTTAACCAACCTGTCTCAAGGGGTTCGCGAACCGCCAACCATTCTTCTTCGCCTGTAACCGGTTGGGAAATTTGAATCTTTCTCATGCTCTTATTTGTCAATTCCACTGGCAATACGCCAGTCAATCAGTTTTTGAAGCCCTTCCACCAAACTGTATTTGTACTTGAAATCTAATTCTTTCTCGGCCTTCTCTCTCGACCCAATTCTATTCTGAACAAATTGACGAGTATCGTCTTCAGCGTAAGGTTTATACTGAACCTTTAGGCTTGAAGATTTAAGACTTAGGATAGTCTCACACAGCTCTTTGATAGATGTTTGAACTTCAGTCCCAACATTGTAATAACCTAAATCGACATCCGATTTAAGCGCCATCACGTTTGATCGAGCCACGTCCTCTACGTAGATGAAATCATAGGCTTGAGAGCCGTCACCGTTAATGACCGGGGTTTCATTCGCTTCTATTTTGTTGAGCATAATTGGCACCACGCCTGAATAGACTGCATGTTGATCTTGCCCAGGTCCATAAACATTCATATATCTCAGCCCAACTATCGGCAAACCATAACGATCGTTGAAAGCTGTGCACATAGCCTCGCCAGCAATTTTAGTAGCCCCGTAAAAGTTTGTGTTGTTGAAGGGATGTTCTTCTGTCATCGGCACTTGAACAGCGTCGCCATATACCGAAGCGGAGGAACTGTATACCAACTTCTTTACTCCGTGTCTTGCACAGGCTTCTAACACATTAAAGGTTCCTGCGATGTTTACATCAAAGGCCGTTCTCGGAAAGTCTTTGCAGTGGAGCAGCCACATTGCGGCCAAATGAATTACGTAGTCCGCTTTTGATACCGCACGGTCTAAAATATCTGTCTCTCTAACGTCGCCACCAAAAGGAAATAAGGTACAGCGTTCATCATCAAAGACACCTTGTAGGTTGTCTGTTTTTCCTCGACTAAAATTATCGAAGACGATCACTTCTTGAACATCCTCCTTGAGCAGTTCTCGGACAACAAATGACCCAATAAACCCAGCACCACCAATTACGAGTACTTTACTATTCTTTAACTCCATTTAAACCTCTTCTTTTATGAGTTCATCGTAGGTGAACTCACCCTTTATTTTACCGTCTTCCATCTCAAGAATTCGACTGCAATGTCTCAAGGTACTCACCCGGTGTGCAATGATAACCATGGTAATGTTTTCATCCGTGAGAAGCCCTATTGAATCTGTAATTTCTTTTTCCGTCTGACTATCCAATGCAGAGGTTGCCTCATCGAAAAGCAAAATTTCAGCGCCATGATAAAGCGCTCTTGCAATTCCAACACGTTGACGTTGACCTCCAGATAATTTTGACCCTCGCTCTCCCACTTGGGTATGTATACCCTCTGAAATAGAATCCACGAGAGCAGTTAAACTAGCACGATCGAGGGCGCTCTTAACCTTTTCATCATCGATTTCCTCAGGTTCAACGCCAAAAGCTACGTTTTCCCTTAGGCTTCCATCGTTCATGAAAACCTCTTGCGGAACATAGCCGATTAATTTGCGCCATGCCCGCTGAAAATGTACCGAAAGCTCCTGATCATCGCACATAATCGATCCTGTTGTCGGTGGGTAAAATAACAGAAGTAGGTTCATGAGCGTTGACTTTCCAGACCCTGATTTACCTACAATCCCGATGCGTTCCCCTTTCTTTATCCGAGCATTCAAGCCACTTACAATCGCCGCTTCCGAGCCCTCTTCAAAAGAGAATTTTAGATCCTTCAACACAATTTCTCGATTGAAGCTTAGCTCTGTTGAGTTCTGATTTTGTTCGGGCAACTCTAAGTTCACCCGATTCAGAACATCCAAGGTATACTGGTGTGCTCGCAATTGAACCAAGGCAACCATCATTCGATTCGCAGAAGGCAAAGTTCTGTATGCAGCAAGTGCAAATACACTAAGGAGGGTAACCAGCTCAGTTTTGTCATCGTAATATATAAGCCCAAAAGAGACAATGACCAAAATTCCAAGGATCATGCTGGTTTCAACCACTTTCGTTGGAGCCACTTTAAACGTTTGGTTCAAGACGGCAAAATGAAGTGATTGCTTGATGTCTCGTTCGTAGGATTTGAGAAACTTCTGTTCCGTATTACTCACCTTGACATCTACAAATCCAAAAAAGCTCTCGAACAGAGTTTTTGTAATTCTGGGTGAAATTTGGTACATCATCTCGGCATAATGCTGAACCTTATTCTTTGAAAAGCGATAGAAAAAGGCAAATGTTGGAATGACAATTAATGCCACCATCAAAATCACGTACGGGTTATAAACCAGGAGCGCTACAAGAATGATGGAGATCACGATAATCTCATTGAGGAGATTTAGGAGGGGAAGAAGAAACTCATTTGAGAACTTTGACGGAACGCCATTAACATCTCGAGCAATGCTATTGGAGTTAGATGACTTAATAAAAAGAAGTCCTCGATACATATATTTCCGAAATAACTCAACAGAAAACAGTTGTTGGATACTGTAGGTATATCTCGATAAAATGTATTGAATGAACAGTCCCAAAGCATTCTTCACAAGTACAATGAGAAAGATGATAGCTGAAAATACGACCACAAATGTGTTTTCACCATCGATACCGGTAGCTCTGTATAAATCTCCTATCAAGCGGTCGTCGCCAAAAGCATCAGGGTCCAAGACAACCATAAACAAGGGAATAAGTGCACTTAGCCCTGCTAGATCAAGCACGGATGCGAAAAAAAGCAGGAGAATGATGAGCGCAGATTGCCTTCTCTTATTAAGAGGCAATAGATCGTATATGTCTTTTAAAATTTTGGCCAGGAAAACAAACATCCATCGAGATCCTTAGGTGTTTTCTTGCTTTTCGCCGTAACCATAGCCATAGCCATAGCCATAACCATAGCCGTAGCCATAACCATAACCGTATCCAGAACCATAGGAGTACTTTGAGTAGTAGTATCCAATCTTGCTTCTCTTAAGGCCATTAAGAACCAACCCGAAGTATTTAAACTCATTCTTCTCAACGAATTTCTCCATCACCTTCAGGGACTTGTAAGTGGAGAATTTAGTGTTCATTACAAATAAGTTCACGTTGCTATACTTGGCAAGCTCAATTGCATCCGA
>CAXAIH010000105.1:0-7029 GCA_963968755.1 uncultured Flavobacteriales bacterium | reverse complement strand
GAGCCTGCAGGTGTACAGAAGAATGCCAAGCGCTGAAAGGCGTTGGTATCTACCTGAGCTTCTATGAGAATAGAATCACCATTCGAGAAGGTGCACTGATCATAGTTTGATCCACCAGGGTTTGCGATGGCCAATGTCAGATCTAGGCTTGAAAAGCCACTCACAAAAATTGAATCTAAGGTGAGAGTAACAACCGCATTGGCAGGGCTAGCTGATTCTGAATCTAAATCTTCTCCCCCAATGAGGTACCAACCGTCAACATTGGTAACGGTATTCACAAAGCTGAACCCACCTAAGGTATCCCGCTTAGAATAGTCATTGAATCCATCGTCAAAAACATGACTCAAGCTCCAACCTGTAGTGTTCTCAAATGAGTTTTGATAAAATTGCGTTTGAGCAAAAGACACTGAGGTCATACATGCCAACGCCAAAAAAGGAAGTACGCGTAATTTCATTTTCTAAGTTGTTATGAGCGGCAAAGATACTTCTGAAAATGCCGCATGAGCATCGTTTAAGTTACGAATTTTTAAAGTTTTCCTCCAATGCTAATGGGCTCCTTGTATGAGCTTACATTGCCCTGACTATTATACACTTCCAAATATACGACGTACAGACCAATTGACATTTTTTGACCTTCATCATTTATTCCATTCCAGAAAAAATTCCCTTCAGCGTCTAAAAGGCTTTAATTTTCATACTTTTCCACCGCAGTAAAAAGCATGAATCAGCGTCTCTTTTCACTCGGAAAAATTACTCTTTTGTTTGTCGCACTTAGCGCATTCATAAGCTCATGTGGGCTGATTTACTCAGAGGTGGAACTATATGGTGTTAAGAGCGCCCATGTAAAGCGTGTGACCTCAAAATTTGTTGAGCTCGACTTGATGGTGGAGATCAGCAACCCGAATAAATACGAAATACGCATTGTGGATTCAGACCTTGAAGCTTACGCCGATAGTATGCGGATTGGAAATGCGAGCATCATTAAGGAAATCATCATCCCCTCTGAATCTAGCGGAGAATATCACTGCCCTGTCCGAGCGACATTTGATGCTGCCTTTGCGAATAACCTTGGAGCTTTCGTTCGTTTGGCTCTCAATGGTCCGGTTGAAATTGATGTGAAGGGTGAAATATCAGGAAAAGCTCTTTTCTTGACCAAAACCATTGACATCGACATCCGAGAAGAATTCGAATTCTAGGGTCTTCTACTTTTTCAAAGGAGGAGTCTAGGCTTGTATATTTGCGCGATTCAATTGAAGCTTTTGAAACACCTCCTCTTTTTAATGCTCGCCACCACTTTGAGTAGGTGCGATTCGACGAACAACAACGAGATGAACGAACAGCATGCACACACCAATGCACTCATCAACGAAAGCAGTCCTTACCTCTTGCAACACGCACACAATCCAGTTAACTGGTATCCCTGGGGAGAAGAAGCCCTAAAAAAAGCTTCCGATGAAAATAAGCTCATCATTATTAGTATAGGATATTCAGCTTGTCATTGGTGTCATGTAATGGAGCGTGAATCATTTGAAGATACAGCTGTAGCGAGGGTCATGAATGAAAACTTCGTTTGTATTAAGGTGGATCGAGAGGAACGCCCAGACATAGACCAAGTGTATATGGATGCGGTTCAGCTCATGACAGGCCGTGGAGGTTGGCCCCTCAATTGCGTAGCTCTTCCAGATGGAAAACCCTTTTTTGGTGGAACTTACTTCAAACGTGAGCAATGGATTTCCGTTCTGGAACGTGTTGTGAATGAGTTCAACACCAATGCGGAAGAAGTGTATGAGTTTGCCGACCGACTCACAAGTGGCGTTCAGCAAAATGAACTCATCGCTTTTAACAATGAAGAAGCTGAATTTCATAACTCCACCCTAACAGAAACTGTTGAGAGTTGGAAAGCACAATTTGACACTATTGAAGGCGGACCTAATCGAGCTCCTAAATTTCCCCTCCCGAACAACTACCTTTTCTTGATGCGCTATGCACATCTTTTTAAAGATTCTGAGATCGATGCACACGTTGAACTTACCCTCGACAAAATGGCAAGAGGAGGAATCTACGATCAAATCGGAGGAGGATTCGCGCGCTACTCAACAGATGACCGTTGGAAGGTTCCCCATTTTGAGAAAATGCTCTACGACAATGCCCAACTTGTTGGACTCTATTCGGAGGCATTTATTCGTTACGGCAAAGAGGATTATGTCCAAGTTGTTCGTGAAAGCTTGGACTTCGTTGAGCGGGAACTTTCAGATAATTCTGGTGCTTTCTATTCCGCCTTGGATGCCGACAGCGAGGGAGAAGAAGGCCTCTATTACATCTGGACCAAAGAGGAGTTGAAAAGCCTACTCGGTAAGGACTACGAATTATTCTCAGACTACTTCAACGTAAACTCTTCAGGGATTTGGGAAAAAGGGCATTACATTCTACTCAGGGGAATGCAAGAAGAGGCTCTCGCCAAAAAATACGACATGTCCGCTTCTGAATTAAGGAGTGAGATCAAGCGCCTTAAAGAGCAGTTACACAAGGTTCGTTGGGAAAGGGAAAAGCCTGGACTTGATGACAAAAGCTTGACTTCATGGAATGCCTTGATGATTTCAGCTTATACAGAAGCTTATGACGCTCTGGGCGACAAATCCTATCTAGCAAGAGCTGAGAAAGCTGCCAAATTCATTCTGAACCAACAGAAAAAAGAGGATGGTTCTCTTTTTCACACATACAAGGACGGTAAGAGTTCGATCAATGGCTATCTGGAAGACTACGCACATTGCATCGAGGCCTTCATCAATCTTTACCAAAGCACCTTCGATGAAAAATGGTTGCATGAAGCTAAAGCTTTGGCAGACTATTCCGTACTGCATTTTTTCAGTGAACAGAATAAGATGTTCTTTTTCACCTCCGACGAGGACCCTTCATTGATTGCGCGAAAAATGGTGGTAAACGACAATGTGATGCCATCGAGCAATTCAAGTTTGGCAAAAGGACTCTTCTATCTTGGTACCTATTTCGATAATGAGGATTATTTAAATCTATCGAAAGGGATGTTGAACAATGTTCAGGAGTACATCAGTAAGTATGGTTCTGGTTATTCTAATTGGTCTTTACTGATGTTGCATCAGACTTTTCCATTTTACGAATTGGCCATTTCAGGAAAAGACTTGATTCCAAAAGTTAAAGAGTTGAACCAAACTTACATTCCGAATAAGATGCTCATTGGAAGCACTTCGGACAGCAAGTTGCCTTTGCTTGAATATAAATTCACAGAAGGTGTTACCACCTTATACGTATGTGTAAACAAGTCGTGTAAGATGCCTGTAACTGAGGTTTTCGAAGCACTGAAACAGATTGATTGATGCGCATATCACTTATCATTCTCCTCTTTGGTTTCTATTTACAAGGTCTTACTCAAGTAGTCTTGTTCGACAAGGGAATTCCTGACGAATATCCCAGCTATTTTAATCCGGAATTTCTCAAAAACAATCGCATCAAGAAGGTGCTTGGTGAAATCTCAATAAAACGTGAAATGCAACCCATCACTTCAAAAGGGGTTGTTGTTCAATACGAGTTTGATCGGAGCGGGAAGCTCTTAGAAAAGCTGAATACCTTCAAGCTTCCAAATGGCGAAATTGACACCTCTGCTGAGGCTTATGCCTATAATTCGATTGATAAAATGGTTAAGAGGTCAAGCTACGAAAGAAGTGGATTTTCGTCCGTCCAATATATCTATGACTCAGCTGAACGCGTGGTAAGCGAAGAGTACTTCTGCGGTCCGAATATCACACCCTTTCGTTATAAAGTAGAAAAGGGTCCTTCCACTAAAGTAAAAGCCGAGGAGTTTGAATACGAAACAGTCAACGACTCGAGCATTCGAAAAATCTACCTCAACAACCAAGGTGTTCCCTTCAAAAAAACGCTTACTACACGCAACCATTTTGGGAGTGTGTCTTTTGAGGAAACACTGTACTTGAGCATCAACAAGGGAAGCAGAACACGGTTCAACTATGACTTTCAAGGACAGCTTATTGGGATTGAGCGCAGCGAGAATCTATTCAAAAAACGAGAGCTCAAATACAAGTATGAATATGACGAATTGGGCAATGTATTGCGAGAGAGCAAAACGGTCAATGGAAAATTGGTTCGTTCTAGGGAGTTTCTCTACGAAATTGACAGCCTACTTCTAAAAGCTGAACTCACGAAAGACGAAGAACTCAACGTAATAACAATAACACGGTTTAGATATGAATACCATCCTTAAAGTCCTTTCGCTCGCATTTATTGTTTCAATCGGACTTAGTTCATGTAAAAATGGAACTCTGCCAAGTGGTACGGCTCCTCCAGATTATGGATTCTTTGCTTTGATTGATGGTGATACCGTGAGTATATACTCCGACGGAGTCTTCATCAGCTCGGGCTCATCTTGGTCAACATCCGACGATTCCTTGAGCAATGAATGGCTCGAAGGTGGAAGTTCGATGTTCCAATTCGGTCAAGTGGAGCAAGCGGGACTCACGATTCAAAAATCATTCGTCGACGGCTACGACCCGGGCATTGATGACCTCGATGCAATGTATTCTGTTGGAAGCTACGATTGGGGACGGTTCCCAACTGGCTTCAACGATTATGGAGTAGCAGGTGCGGTTGTGTACTACGTCGACAAGGCCGGTACAAGTTGGCGCAGCGATGGAGGAACTCAAACTGCATCGAGCTTCTTCAGCATCACAAAACTTTCTACGCAAACCGATGCATCTCAGTTTGCCGACAAGATTCTGGAGGCCAGCTTTCAATGTACGCTCTATGACGGGCAGGGAGCTTCGGTGCAGCTGACAAACGGCTCGGCAAAGCTGAATGCCGTCACCAACTTTTGATCAAAGTTGTTTTTTAGGAGGGCCGACTCTGAAATCCTTCAAGTAGGAAGGCTCAAAGTAGGCTGTATCCTCAAAAATCTTGTCTTGAAAAAATTGCTCACTCAATCTACACATGGAGCTGGCTGAAGGAAATACATCCCAAAGCCTCACGTCGCTTTTCACTTGAGGTCGCAGCTTGGTGGCGTTGTCCCCAAAAATGAGACAGCGGCTCTCTCCAATGTATTCTTGAAAACCGCCTTCCTCAACCACCTTAGCCTGAACACCTTGAATTCGGCGTTTTTCCTTGTCGAAAATGGCGCAATACACCTCCATCCTCCTCGCATCCAGAGTTGGAATGTAAAGGTCATATTCAGGTTCTTCAAGGATTGCTTTCTCAAGCAATACATCCAAACTACCAATTGATATTAGCGGAATGTTTAGGCCAAACGAAAGTCCTTTGGCAAAGGAAACCCCGATGCGCAAACCCGTGAATGAGCCTGGTCCCTTGCCGACACAAACTGCATCTAGACTATTTCTGTCAATCTGATTTTTCTTGAGCAAATCTTCCACCATGCTCGCAAGATTCTCGGCATGAGAATAGCCTTCATTTTTCTCCACCGAAGCTATGCAGACTCCGTCTTGAGCTAAGGAAACTGAGCAATTCGTGGTGGAGGTTTCAATGTTAAGAATGAGGTCCATCTCTATTCTTCTGCCTTGTCCTTTTCGAAGGCGTCTTCTTTATCAATGATAACGACTTTTTTGCCTTCCTTGAGCATCTTGGTCACCGCGCTGTAAGGACCTGAAATAACTTCCTTGTTTTCTTCGATTCCAGAACTAATTTCGATGAATTCGCTGTCCTGAATTCCTGTTTCAATAAAAACCAAATGCACGACTCCATCGTCATGGACAAAGACGCATTCTTTCTGGCTATCATCAGGATTGTCCGTTTGAATGTTGGGGTCTTCTCGAAGCGTTACCGACTGGATTGGGATCTTAATCACATCCTCCACTCGATCCGTTTTAATATCAACCATGGCACTCATACCTGGTCGAAATGGCGATAGATGTGGTTTCTCAGGATCCAAAAGATCATCGTATGAGCTTCTCAGTATTCTCACTTTTACTTCGAAGGTGGTTACCTGATCGCTGCTTTGCATCAATCCGGCTTTGGCAGTATTAGCTACCTCCGTAACAATGCCTTTGAACTTTCTGTCTACGTAGGCATCCACTTCGATGTCTGTTGTGTCTCCAATTCCAACACGGATTATGTCATTCTCATTCACCTCAACATTCACCTCCATGTTTTTCAATTCGGCAATGCGAAGCAATTCGGTACCAGCCATTTGAGCTGTTCCAACCACCTTTTCACCAGCCTCCACGTCTAACATACTTATCGTTCCGTCCATCGGTGCGCGAATTTCTGTTCTCAACAGATTCCGCTCAGCTTCTTTAAGGGTGGCCTGTGCAGAGCGTATGTTGTAATTACTGGCCGACACGCTTTGCTTGGCTGCCTCTACTTCAGCTTTAGCCACTTCATAGGATGCTTGGGCAGCTTCAAATTCAGCAGTCGATATCGCTTTTTGATCGAAGAGCCTTGAGCTTCGTTTAAAACTTGCTTCAGACTGAATCATTCTAGATTCGGTTTGAGCCAGACGTGCTTTTGCATTGGCCAGGTTTGCCCTTGAGGTGTTCATGCCTGCTTCTACTCGATCTCGCGCCGACTCCAGTAAGTCTGGGTTGATTCGCAGTAATAAATCCTCAGCTTTTACCTTCTGGCCTTCTACAACCAATACTTCTATCACTTCCCCAGCTACTTCAGGGCTAATGCTGACCTCTACTTCAGGTTGAACCTTTCCATTAGCGGATACCACTTCAGTGATGTTCCCTTTTTCCGCTGGAACAGAGAACACTTCTAAACCCTGTTTGCCAAAGTTCTTCTTTAAAACCACTGCTGCGATGAGGAGTGCGACACCAGCTGCAATCCCAATTCTTATTTTGTTCTTGAACATTAGTTTAGCGTAATTGGCTTTCCTTGATAAAAATCCAAGATTTTAGTCTTGAATACATAGTCATACTTCGAACGTAGAAAATCAGATTCTGCTCTCGTTACATTCACCTTGGCGGTATTGTAATCCACTGAGTTGAACATGCCGAGGTCAAAGCGTTGCTCTACATACTGGGAAGA
>CAXAIH010000104.1:0-7057 GCA_963968755.1 uncultured Flavobacteriales bacterium | reverse complement strand
TCCCCGACCACCAGGTACGGCACCCGTTCGGTCATCGGCTGCCCCGCATGTAACTATACACGTCCGATGGCAGTCACCCAAGTGAAGTAGGTAGTTTCATCGCTGCTTCAACCATCTACAGCAGCTTATTTCACAAAGCATACACAGATTCTATCCCTATCGTGCCTATGAGTTTTCATTTTGATCAATTGGCTGTTCAGCAATTCGTAACACCCACCGTGTTTGATAGTTTAGAGACTTGGAATAACGATAAGAATGCACTCTCCGTGAGTTATTCCGATTCCGTTTCTGGTAATGTGCTGAGCTTAAACATGAATGCGACCAATGCCGACTTCCTTGTGGTCTATTATGGCGATGGGATGAGTGACACGATTTATTCAATGGATTCGACCTACCTGTACACTTATGCTCAAAGTGGTTTTTACGAAGGAGCAATTGAGCTTTACCGTGGATGCGAGAGCTCATCAGAAGATATGTGGATAACTATTGGGCCAATGCGGGTTCAAGAAAATGCGTTCCAATTTTCTGAAGCGGAATACATCAAAGTATTCGGTCTTAATGGACAACTCATTCTCGAAGGTCTCTCAACCATTTTGGAAAAGAAACGTTACCTCCCGACAGGGATCTATGTCCTGGAAGTAAGAAGAGGAGATGCTGTGATGAGGAGGAAAGTTTTTAGAGGCCAAGACTAGTCGAAGGTTAAAAGATAAAAGGAAGCTTCTAAAAGAGGTTTGAGAGATATGAGAACTGAAAATACAAAAGAGACGATGATTAAGAATTACTATCCAAGGTTCAGGATGCCACTTTTATCTTTCAACTTTCTCCTTTTATCACTCATTGTGAGTTTGGGAGCAATGAGCCAGAAATCATGGCAGGAGATGATGACCGAGCCTGGTCAGAACTTATACGATGTTCGCGATGCCTTTGAAGCTCAATCTGGAGATCAGAAAGATGTAAAACACAGCGGCACCAAACAATTTGAACGTTGGTTTTATTGGCAGCAGTTTCGCGCGGATGCTTTAGGAAAGAACCGACACAACAAGGATATTTACAAGGAGGCTCAAAAGTTTCTACAAAATAATGTGGCACGTTCTCAAGCCGGAAATTGGGAAGAACTGGGACCCTTGTATGAAGGGAATATCTATCGAGGTGTTGGTCGTCTAACGTGTATTGCTTTCCACCCAACAGATCCGAACGAGGTGATGGTGGGCTCACCTTCTGGAGGTATTTGGAAAAGTAAAGACAATGGCGAGACCTGGTCGAATCCTGACGAAACGCTCATCAATTTTGGAGTTTCTTCTATTGCCTATCATCTGACCAACCCGAGCATCATTTATATTGGAACTGGCGACGCTGACGCCTCCGAGTCATACGGAGTAGGCGTTTGGAAAAGTACCGATGGCGGGGCTACTTGGAGTCCAAGTAACACTGGGATTGAGGATTTGACCGTTGGAGTCGTTCGCATTCGTCCGGACAGCAACAACATCATTCTTGCAGGAACTGAAGAGGGTGTTTACCAGTCTAAAGATGCAGGTCAAACATGGAATTTTGTGTCTGTTGTGCGCGACTTCCGCGACATTGAGTTCAAGCCCAACGATCCAATGGTGGTTTACGCTGCTGATTACAATTATTGGGGAGGTTCCTTAATCTACAAATCCATCGATGGGGGCAGTACATGGGAACGACGCTTCATTTTTGAGGGATTATATCCTGATCAGCGCTACGAGATAGAAGTTTCAGATGCAGCTCCAGACCTTGTTTATGGAATGAGTAGAAATCGCTTTGTTATGAGTTACGATGCGGCAGACACCTTTACTGTAGTCTTGGATTCCGGCGAAGCAATTAGCGATGATCAGAGCTGGTACAATGCCTCTTTTGAAGTCTCAAATGAAAACCCAGAGCTGATGTGGTCCGGTCATGTCCGACTTTTCCGTTCAGGAAACGGAGGAAAGTCTTTTCAAAGAATGAATGGCTCTCATGCCGACAATCATTTTATTGCAGTTAATCCTCACGACGGCAGTCTCTGGGTAGCCGATGATGGAGGTATTCATGTCAGTGAGGACGAAGGACGTAACTATCGCGACTTAACCTTGATGGGAATTGGAGCGGTCTATGGGATCTCTCAGAGTCAGTTTTCGCCTGACGATATGTTGAGTGGATATCAAGATTGCGGTTCGAAGCTTTACAACGGCTATGCTTTTGCCTCGGTATATGGTGCTGATGGAATGGTGCCACTCTTCGATTGGAGCGATTCCAATAAGTACTACACTTCTTGGCAGTACGGTGGAGTCGTGCGCCACCAAAAAGGATATGGCAATGGAAGCGGAAGTTTGAAGATGCCGGAAGATGAAGGTGCATGGGTGACACCTTACATTCTTGATGGTCGAACAGATACGGTCATGTACATCGGTCGTGAGCGCATTTGGAAGTCTTCGAATATTTACACGGAGAAAACCAAAAACGTCACCTGGGAAAGCATCTCTAGTGGAATTGCTGTAAACCCCGGTGGAAGCTTTGTGCAGCTTCAATTGGCGAGAACCAGTAATCAGGTGATGTATGCGATTTGGAGAAGAAGCAATAGCTCGAAATTAATTGTGTGTAAGAACATATACGATTCACTCCCAGTATGGACAGATTTGAGTCAGAACTACAGCCCAGTCAGCTTCTCTGCTGATTTTGAAACAGATCCATTTGATTCTAACAAGGTTTACCTGCTTCACGATCAGACCATGATCGTCACCGAAGATGGAGGTACTTCTTGGAACAGCGTAAAAACAGGATTGCCTAATGTACCTGTGTATTGCCTTGAGTTAGATACAAGCAACGGGGATATGTACCTCGGCAATGATCTAGGGGTTTTCTACCTCGCGGCTGGAGATACCGTTTGGGAGCCATTTAGCAATGGATTGTCCCAGAACGCCCGTGTTACTGACCTCAGAATCTATTACGATGCAGATCCTGATAAGCGACGTCTGAAAGCTTCTACTTACGGACGGGGTATTTGGGAATCTGATTTGTATTCCAACAGTACGCGCACCCTTCCTAAGGCGCCTCAAGTGTACATGCGACATTTTCCAGTTCGCCCGTTTCATTTAAAGCACACCTACAATAAATCATTCGAGCTTGAATTGGAGTTTAGAAGAAATCTGAAACCAGCTGATGTGTCCGACTTGACGATCAGTGACTTTGTAGTTACCAATGGTCAGGTCACAAACCTTTCAGGAAGCTTAGGATATTACATAGTGGAGGTAGAAGCTGATTCTTTTGGAATGGTGCGCGTGAAACTGCCAGCAGGAACGGCCAGTGGTGTAAGCGATGTGCTTGCAACTGCAAATGAGGTTTCTTCTGAAATTATTTATGTTGACCACCCCGAGCAAATGGGTTGGGAAGGTCCAGCTGGTGTTGGTTCTAAAGAAGAAGTTCGATTCTGGTTGCGTTCCGATGATGGGATTAATTCAGACTCCATAAACGCGGCAGAGAACAATTTGGACACCGTGAAATTTTGGTTCGACAGAAGCGGACACGGCTTGTATGCTCAAGCCGGAGTGGCAGACTCAAACAAACCTCGCTATGTAGATGCCTCAAATGGTGTAGGTGGCTGGCCAGCCGTGGAGTTTCTTCCAGTGCGCCAATTCTTACGCATGGAGAATGTAAGTCAAGTAGGTGAGAACCTCTCTGTTTTCTGCATTGCCGAGAGCAATACAGAGAACTGGCACAGCTCAGGTTGGATCGCAAATTCAAGAACACAAAATGGTTTTGTGCTGCACGTAAATAAAGACGGTAAATCGATGCGTTCCGAAATAACCAGCAACAGTGAGAGGCTGCAGTATGCAGGAGCAGAAAGCCAATACGCCGTTGATATTAAGATCCCACACATTTACGGGAGTCATTACAATCAAACCGAACGAAAGCATTATTCTATTCTTGATGATAAAAAACGCTTTGACGAGCTGCCTTCAACTTTTGAAGATCGCGAAGCGGATGATACCATATTTGTACGCATGGGTGTCGATAATTGGGAGCGTGACGGGAATGGAAAAGTAGCCGAGCTCTTTTACTTCAACAGAGATGTATATGACGCGAAAAGAATTATCATAAGCAACTATCTAAGCGCACGTTATGACATTCAACTTGAATATGATAATAAATACGATTTCGATACGTCTCATCCCTGGGAAATGGCTGGAATTGGACGCATGTTCGACTATGATTACCACGCCGACGCCAAAGGTGAAGGACCTCTTCGTATGCGAGCTCCATTAGATATGGAAGACCAAGAATTTATGTTGTGGGGCCATGACAATGGTGCAACGGATATTTGGGAAACTACAAACACGCCTTACGATGGTTTTTACAAGCGAGTTGCTCGAACGTGGAGAGTGACTGAAAGTGGAGGAGATCTCGGAGGAGTCACGATAATGCTGGACAGCAATGTGGTTCCTTTTAGTCAAGAACCAATTGGCTTAGCATTCTCCCCATCTTCTGACTTCTCACAGGGCTACTACAGCATTCCACTCACTATGACCTTTGATGGCTATTACGAAGGAAATGGAAACCTCAACGACGGAGATTGGTTTACCATTGTTACCGCTCCGAAAATTGAAGTAGGTGAATACGAAGGGCCACGTGAGTTGTTCAAAGCTGCATTGTATCCGAATCCAAGCGATGGTGGAATGAGTACTCTTAATCTTCAGTTATACAAGGATGTAAATGCCACTCTTAGTCTGCGCGATATTAAAGGGAGTGTGATTTGGTCCGAAGAGAAACAACTCACGGAAGGTTTTCAGGAGATTCCTGTTTCTATGACAAACCAAGCCAGCGGAGTATACTTCCTTAGCATAGATTCCGATGATTTCAGCCGTGTGTTGAAATGGGTGGTTGAGTAGTTCAGCCTTGGAAAGCGTTATTTTTTGGTTTTGTTTCTTTCATTTTCCTTTGGCGACGTCCTGGGGTTAACGAAGGATTTCGTTAGTAATTTACTCTTACCATATTCAGCTTTTCTGAGGCCTTTCCTTTTGTAGTCTAAGACGAAAATAGCCTTCGCTAAACTCAGGCTTACGAACGCTCATAATCTGCGAGGACTTCTTTTCTTTGCAGCTCATGCGACTCCTTATAAAAAACATTGGTCAGCTCATAGGAATCAGAGATTCTGGGTCCTCCGTTCCCAAAGGAAAAGAGATGGCCGAGCTGGGCGTTATCGAGGATGCGTGGTTGGCGGTTGAAGATGGGAAGATTGCGGATTACGGCCCCATGGACAACTTCCCAGGCGTGACCGACTGGTCTGGATTAGAATTGGTAGACGCCGAAAATCGAGTTGTTTTGCCTTGCTGGGCGGATTCTCATACGCACATCGTTTATGCAGGAAACCGCCAGGATGAATATGTGGATCGCATCAAAGGACTTTCCTACGAAGAGATTGCTGCAAAAGGTGGGGGAATCATCAATTCTGCCGTGAACCTTCGTAATACCTCAGAAGAGGACTTGTGGTCGCAAGCTCAAAAGCGGGTAGAAGAGGTAATCCAACTCGGAACAGGAGCTTTGGAGATCAAAAGTGGCTACGGCCTTGATTTGGACTCCGAGTTGAAGATGCTGCGCGTCATCAAAAAACTCAAGGAGACCAACGACATTCCAATCAAAGCGACTTTGCTCGCTGCGCATGCGGTGCCACCAGAGTTTAAGGGCAATACAGATGCCTACATCGAATATGTCATTGAAGAGATTATTCCCGCAGTAGCAGAAGAAAACTTGGCAGATTACATAGATGTTTTCTGTGAGCGCAATTACTTCGATGCAGAGCACACTAAGCTCATTATTAAGGCTGGAGCTCAGCACGGACTAAAGGCTAAAATTCATGTCAACCAGTTTTCGTCTATTGGTGGGGTTCAGGAAGCAGTAAAGCATGGAGCGCTTAGCGTGGATCACTTGGAAGTGATGGAGGATATCGACTATAAGTCACTGAAAAACTCTAATCTAATTCCAGTTGGACTTCCAGCTTGTTCTTTGTTCTTGAGTATTCCTTACACACCGGGAAGGGAACTGATAGACACCGGAACCACTTTGGCCTTGGCAACAGACTTCAACCCGGGTAGTAGCCCGACTGGGAATATGAACTTGGTAGTGGCGCTCGCGTGCATGAAAATGAATCTTCTTCCTGAAGAGGCCATCAATGCAGCCACCATTGTAGGAGCTGCAGCCATGGAATTAGAATCCAAACTAGGAAGCATCACAATTGGAAAACGAGCGAACCTCATTCTAACAAAAGAAATTCCTAATTTCAATTACTTGCCCTATGCTTTTGGGAGCAATTTTATCGATCGGGTATTCATCAACGGAAAATCAGTTTAAACATGTCGAAACAACTCATTGAATGCGTTCCAAACATTTCGGAAGGTAGAGACGAAGCTAAAATCAAGGCCATTTCATCTGTCGTAGAAACGGTGGAAGGTGTTCGACTTCTTGATGTTGATTCAGGAAAGGCAACCAACAGAACGGTCATCACATTTGTTGGGGAGCCACAAGCGGTTATTGATGCTGCTTACCTTCTTATCAAGAAAGCATCAGAGCTCATCGACATGAGCAAGCAAACTGGGGAGCATCCTCGCTTTGGAGCAACAGATGTTTGTCCTTTAGTTCCCATCGTAAACATCAGCATGGAAGAAACTGCAGATTGGGCGCATAAGCTTGGTAAGCGCGTTGGAGATGAATTGGGAATTCCAATCTTCTTCTACGAAAACGCTGCAACAAGTGAAGAAAGAAGAAACCTTTCCACGGTTCGCTCTGGCGAATACGAGGGATTGGAAAAGAAGCTCAACGATCCTAATTGGAAGCCTGATGAAGGACCAGCGGAGTTCGGCAAGGCGAAAACTACAGGAGTAACAGCCATCTCAGCCCGAGATTTTTTAGTCGCTTATAACATCAACTTGAATACAACTTCTACCCGAAGAGCAAATTCGATAGCCTTCGATATCAGAGAGGCGCGACGCACCAAACGCGAGGGAAACCCAGTAACTGGGAAAGTGGTGGATGATGAGCCTGGCGAACCAGCGCGTGAACCCGG
>CAXAIH010000103.1:0-7066 GCA_963968755.1 uncultured Flavobacteriales bacterium | reverse complement strand
GGCAAGTACGGTAGCAGTGGTTGTTCCGTCGCCAGCAATATCTGCTGTTTTGGAAGCAACTTCTTTCACCATCTGTGCACCCATGTTTTCAACTGGGTCGCTGAGTTCAACTTCTTTGGCAACACTCACACCGTCTTTGGTAATGGTTGGAGCACCAAAACTTCTGTCAATAACAACATTGCGACCCTTTGGTCCCAAGGTTACTTTTACAGCATTCGCGAGGGCGTCAACTCCTTTTTTGAGTCCTTCTCTCGCTTCTGTATCAAAGCTTATATTTTTAGACATGTTCTATGATTGATTTAAGATTCTTATTTGCTTCCTAGGATATCTGAATTTCTCATGATGAGATAATCGATTCCTTCAAGCGAGATTTCAGTTCCAGAATACTTTCCGTAGTACACGGTGTCACCCACAGCAACTGTAATGGGTTCATCTTTTTTACCGGGACCAACAGCGACAACAGTTCCAAGTTGCGGTTTTTCTTTTGCCGTGTCTGGAATGATGATTCCTCCGGCTGTTTTTTCTTCAGCGGGCGCGGCTTGAACCAAGACGCGGTCTTCATTCGGTTTAAAACTGACCTGGGCCATTTTGTTGATGTTTTTAATTAATAATGTGAATACGACATTTGCATGGCACCTATTATGCCAACGCAACATTTCATTGTTAAATGGGACAAATTTGCAGACTTGTCATGCAATGGCGAGCAATTTGGGAATTGCCAGCTGTCAGGATGGCACTAAACTACTCAGTAGGCTGAGGGGCTGAAGGTGTTCCAGGAGGAGCAGCCACGGGCTCGCCACCTACCAATTCCTTCATTTCGCTTTCTGTTTCTTCAACAGCGGTACCTGTACCTTGAACAGCCGCAGCCGATAAGCTGAGCACCAAAAGTGCAATGGCTAGAGTCCAAGTTGCTTTTTCTAACCAGTCTCCTGTGCGTCGAACACCCATCAATTGGTTTGCTGAAGAGAAACCAGAGGCTAATCCACCTCCTTTAGATTCTTGAAGTAAAACGATGATTGTAAGTAAAATACAATCGATAAAAATCAATACTGTGATCAGGGTAAACATGTGCTATTTCTTTTTGAGCTCTGAAATAAGGGATGCAAAGTAATCACTTTTTTCCGGCTTATTGACGGCTAAGATTTCGTAGGCTCTCATTGCTTTTTCAAAATGTCCTTGATTGGCATATAAACCGGCCAGAGTCTCGGTTACAAATTCTTCATCTTCCATGATGCTGAGCTTGCCCATTTCCTCTGGTTTGAAGAATTCCTGCCTCTCACGTTTTAAACTGGGTTCATTATCAATGAACTTCCGAACGAGATCTTCTTGCAAAATGGACGACCGTCGCTGAGGCTCCTCCATAGACCGGATCCAGTCGGTAAAAGATCTTTTTGAAGGGGCTTGAGGTTTTTCGTTAGGAGCTTCTTTCTTGATAGTTGGAGTCTCTTCCTCTTTTTGTTGTTGTAATAAGTCGCTCGGGAAGCTGATTTCAGCCACTTGAGCCTGTATGTGTTGTTCGAGCTGAGCTTGTAGATCTTGCTTCTCAGACTCCAAGGAAGCTTGCATATCCTTGGATAGCTCTGCATCGACTTCATTCACTTTGTCTTGAACAATACCCTCAAATATCAAGTTGAATAGATGTGAGCGATCTGTGCTCAACAGGGCTGCTCTTTTCAAACTTTCTTCGAACTTTTGATCTTGGTTCAAGAAGTCGTCCTTCAAAATTTGATTCTGAAAAGCAGAGGCAAACGGGAATTCAGCTGCGAGCTCTCGAAATTTGCTAGATGCTACCAATCGCTTACAGATTTATTAAAAATATCTTGAATCAATTGCTCATTTATCAGGTCGATCAATTGATCTTCTACATCCGATAAACTACTCGAGCTTTCATAGTCTTCATATCGACTGAATTTTTGCTCGAAGTTTTTCTTTTCATCCTTCAAATTCAAATAGCTCACTTCAATCGTGATTGTGAGCCTGTTCAGAGCAGCAGTCTCATTACTTTGGATGTTGATCGGGTTCGTGCGATAATCGATCACGCGACCAGAAAATTGAATGTCACCATTCGTCTTTACCAGACTTAAATTTGTTTGTTGCAAGAAGCGATCTTTCAAAGCTTCCGTAAACGTTTGGCTTAAGGTGGGTTTGGCAAGAGGTGCGAAATTGTCAAAGTATTCGATGGATACGCTCTTCACTGCGGGGTCGATGGAAGTTCCGGTGAAACCGTAGCTTACTCTGCAAGCCTGCAAGGCCACACTGAGTAGTATAAATGTGATGCTGAGGTATTTCATCAAAGCTCGTACTCTTTGATTTTTCGATAGAGCGTTCGCTCAGAAATCCCCAAATCGCGTGCCGCGTATTTTCTCTTGCCTTGGTATTTTTCAAGGGCTTTTTTAATCAGCTCGATTTCTTTTTCTTCCAATGAGAGAGATTCTTCCACCTCTTCGTGCCCATCGTAGTCACTTCCTCTTGGGATAATATCGACACCCTCAGGCAAACCTAATGGAGCAGTAAACTCTGAGGATTCGCTCGCAGGAGGAAGAGAAGCTAAAAGATCTTTTGAAGTGGGGCTTGCATGCTCAGGTTCAATTTTGCCCTCCATCAAGCCATGTACAACCTGTTTCAATTTGCTCACATCGTTCCGTAGTTCAAACAACACCTTGTACAAAATCTCTCTTTCCGATAAATCTTCCTCTTCGCGATTAACTACTGCGGGAAACCTTGATTCAACATAAGTCGGAAGGTATTTGATGAGAGTTTCTGCACCAATACGTCTTTCATTTTCAATGATGGAAATCTGTTCGGTCACATTTTTTAATTGCCGAATGTTTCCTTTCCAAGAATGACTCTCTAACACTCGAATCGCATCTTCTTCAAGGCGAATCGTTGGCATCTGGTATTTGTCCGCGAAGTCGGCGGCAAATTTCCGAAACAGCAAGTGAATGTCTTCTCGTCTTTCCCGTAATGCTGGAAGGTGAATTGGAACCGTGCTTAATCGATAAAAAAGGTCTTCTCTGAATTTGCCTTTTTCAATCTGCTTTGGAAGGTCAAGGTTGGAGGCCGCTACAATCCGAACATCGGTTTTAAGCACTTTAGAAGAACCCACTTTGAAAAACTCACCCGTTTCCAATACTCTGAGCAATCGAACTTGGGTTTGCAAAGGCAATTCTGCGACTTCATCCAAAAAGATGGTTCCGCCATCTGCTTCCTCAAAATAACCCTGACGAGCAGATTGGGCACCTGTGAATGAGCCTTTTTCGTGTCCGAACAATTCGGAATCGATGGTACCTTCAGGGATGGCTCCGCAATTCACCGCGATGTACTTGCCGTGCTTACGGCGGCTCATCTGATGAATAATTTTGGGCATGGATTCTTTTCCCGTACCGCTTTCACCCGTTATTAAAACACTTAAATCAGTTGGTGCCACTTGAATGGCTTTTCCAATGGCATGATCGAGTAAGGCCGATTTCCCAATGATGCCAAAACGTTGTTTGATTTGTTGGTAATCCATCACGAAATTCTTTCAGCAATCAAAGTTCCTCCGGTGCAATCCAAGACTTTTACACGGACATAATCCCCTTTGGCTTCATTCATTTTTGGGAATACAACCATGGCGTTTTGACTTGTTCGTCCGGCCCAATGGTCTTCAGATCGTTTCGAGGTTTTTTCAATTAAGACTTCGTACTCTTTTCCTATAGTCTGTTTATTGGAAAGCAAGCTGTGAGAACTCTGGAGGTCAATAATCTCAAACAATCGTTGAGACTTGACCTCTTCTGGAACGTCATCCTCAAATTTTCGTTCAGCCAATGTCCTTGGTCGTTCGCTGTACTTAAACATGTAAGCGAAGTCGAACTGAACTAGTTCCATCAAGCTTTTAGTTTCTTGGTATTCCTCTTCTGTTTCACCGCAAAATCCAATGATGACATCGGTGGAGATTGCGCACTCAGGAATGATACGTCGAATGGCGTCGATGCGCTCCAAATACCACTCTCTTGTATAGGTTCGGTTCATGCGTTCTAGCACATTCGAATTCCCCGATTGAACTGGAAGGTGGATGTAGTTGCAAATATTTTCGTGAGAAGCCATGGTCTCCAACACTTCATCAGACATATCCTTTGGGTGACTTGTCGAGAAGCGAATTCGGAGTTTGGGGTTTACTTCAGCTACGAGAGCCATCAACTGGGCGAAATTTACAGAAAGTTCCTCCGGGTTTTTAAGTTCTCCCTTCTTAGTCAAGTTCCATCTGTAGGAGTCTACATTCTGGCCCAATAGGGTTACTTCACGATATCCTTTTTCGAAAAGATCTCTCGCTTCTTGGATAATGCTCTTCGGGTCACGACTGCGTTCCCTTCCTCGTGTGAATGGAACCACGCAGAACGAGCACATATTATCGCATCCTCGCATGATTGAAATGAATGCGGTTACTCCATTTTTATCGAGTCGAACTGGACTTATATCAGCGTAGGTCTCTTCTCGAGAAAGAAGAACGTTCACTGCCTTTCGACCATCGTCTACTTCTTCTATAAGTTCAGGAAGTGAGCGGTAGGAATCGGGCCCGGCAACAATATCAACGAGTTTTTCCTCATCGAGAAGTTTGGCTTTTAAGCGTTCCGCCATGCATCCAAGAACACCAACAACCATATGTGGGTTTTTGGTTTTACGTTGATTAAATTGTTTCAATCGACGACGAATGCGCTGTTCCGCATTGTCTCGAATGGCGCAGGTATTCAGAAGGATGAGGTCTGCATCCTCGATGTTTGATGTTGTTCCGTAACCTGACTCTGAAAGGATGGAAGCAACTATTTCGCTATCAGAAAAATTCATCTGACAGCCATAGCTTTCCAAATAAAGTTTTCGTTTATTCTCGCTGCTAGATTCTACAATTGTAGCACTTCCCTGTACCTCCTCTGGGAGTAAACTTTCCATCTTCGACTCGACTTTACGGAGGCAAATTTAATCTTTTTAGCACCTGCTGACATTCTGTCATTTTTGGAATGTTTTAAAGTTGAACAAAATGAAGTTTTATCCTGTTCAATCTTTATTCCTTTATTTTGCAGCCCTCAAACCACCTCGGTTTGAGCCTTCACTGAAAGTAAATACATGAACTTAGTTATAGTTGAGTCACCAGCCAAAGCGAAGACCATCGAAGGTTTTTTAGGGAGAGATTTCACGGTTAAATCAAGTTATGGGCACATCCGCGACTTGGCAAAGAAGGGAGTCGCTATTGAAATTGATAAGGGCTTTGCTCCCAATTACGAAGTGATGCCCGACAAGAAAGCCGTAATCACTGAGCTCAAAAAGCTTTCTAAAGGAGCTGACATGGTTTGGTTAGCAACGGATGAGGACCGAGAAGGAGAAGCAATTTCTTGGCACCTAGCAGAAGTTCTGAAGCTAGAAGAGGAGCGAACCAGACGGATTGTATTTCATGAGATCACGAAAACGGCTATTCAGAAAGCTATTGAGAATCCTCGTTCCATCGATAAGAACATTGTAGACGCCCAACAAGCTAGAAGGGTGTTAGACAGATTGGTGGGATTTGAAATCTCACCAGTTCTTTGGAGAAAAGTAAAGCCATCTCTTTCAGCTGGTCGCGTCCAGTCTGTAGCTGTTCGGCTTATTGTAGAACGAGAGCGAGACATTAGGGCATTCGTTGCAGAGAGTTCATTCAGGGTCGTCGCACAATTTAAAACTGCGGAGGGCGCACTGGTAAAAGCGATTTGTAACAAGGCGACAAAATCATTGGAAGAAGCCAAAGCGCTTCTAGAGGAAGTTAAAGACCAAATTTTTGAGGTGCGCTCAGTAGTGAATAAACCACTAAAGCGAAAGCCGGCAGCTCCATTTACAACAAGTACTCTTCAGCAAGAGGCGAGTAGAAAGCTTGGTTTCAGTGTTGGCCAAACTATGTCAGTAGCCCAAAAGCTTTACGAAGCAGGGAAGATTACTTACATGAGAACGGATTCTGTAAACCTTTCCGATACGGCACTTAATACCTCCAAGGCTGAAATCCACCGTTCCTATGGAGAGCGATATTCTGAAACTAGGAAGTACAGCTCAAAAAACAAAGGTGCTCAAGAGGCTCACGAGGCAATTCGACCAACTTATTTTGAGGAACACGAAGCTGGGAGCAACCCACAGGAAGAAAAGCTTTACGCTCTGATTTGGAAGAGAGCAATTGCATCTCAAATGGCGGAGGCCGAACTTGAGAAAACCAATGTTTTAATTGAGGCTGGGAATACCAGCATTGAATTTAAGGCGGAAGGTGAAGTGATCACATTTGATGGTTTTATCAAAGTGTACACTGAAGGCGACGACGAAGAGAATAAGGACGATCAATCTGGTTTGTTGCCTCCCTTGAAAGAAGGTGAAAACTTAAATTTCGATGATATTGTAGCCCACCAGAGGTTCAGTCATCATCCACCGCGTTACACAGAAGCTAGCCTTGTAAAAAAGCTTGAAGCATTAGGGATTGGCCGTCCGTCTACCTATGCACCAACAATCTCCACAATTCAAAAGCGTGATTACGTATTAAAGGATGAGCGTGAAGGTGAAATGCGAGATGTACAGCAACTCATTTTAACACCAAGTGGAATTGAAGAAAAAACAATTCAAGAAAGAACAGGCGTAGAGAGAAAGAAACTCTTCCCAACGGATATTGGGATCGTGGTAAATGACTTTTTAACCGAGCATTTTGAGCAAGTAATGGACTACAATTTCACCGCACAGGTGGAAAAGGAGTTCGACGAAATTTCAAGTGGCAAGAAACCTTGGAACGAGATGATTTCCGTTTTTTATGGACCATTCCATCAGAACGTAGAAGATACACTCGAGAACAGCGAGCGCGCTTCAGGTATGAAACTGCTTGGTGTGGATCCAAAGTCAGGAAAGAACGTGTACTCACGTATTGGACGTTATGGTCCGATGGTTCAAATAGGCGAGGTGGAAGATGAGGAGAAACCAAAGTTTTCAAGCATCAAATCAAAAATTTCTATTGCCGATATCAATTTAGAGCAGGCCTTGAAGTTGTTTGATTTCCCCAAAACTATTGGGGAATTCGAAGATGAAGAAG
>CAXAIH010000102.1:0-7099 GCA_963968755.1 uncultured Flavobacteriales bacterium | reverse complement strand
TAATAAATCAGACTTTAATCGGGGCATTACAACTTCTGTCTCTGGATCACCCAATCGGCAATTGTATTCAATCACATAAGGATCGCCTTTTAGGTTCATGAGGCCGATAAATACAAAACCCGAATAGTCCATTCCTTCTTGATTAAAGCCTTCGATGGTTGGCTTTACTATCCGTTCCTCGACCTTAGAAAGGAATTCTTTTCCTGCAAAAGGAACAGGGGAAACAGCTCCCATTCCCCCAGTATTCAGGCCCGTATCCCCTTCACCAATTCTCTTGTAGTCTTTGGCTTCAGGCAGAATGAGATAATCCTTTCCGTCTGTGAGTACAAAAACGGAAAGTTCAATGCCATCAAGATATTCTTCAATAACCACTTGATTTCCTGCCGGCCCAAACTTACCATCGAGCATCGATTTCAGCTCTTGTTTTGCCTCTCCAAGATCTTGAATAATCAGAACACCTTTTCCCGCAGCTAATCCATCCGCTTTGAGCACATAAGGCGGTTGAAGTCCTTGTAAAAACGAACAGGCATTTTCATATGTACTTGAATCGAAGGTTTCATAGCGAGCTGTAGGAACGCCATATTTTGCCATGAAATTCTTAGCGAAATCTTTAGAGCCTTCTAGCTTAGAGGCAAGTGCATCAGGCCCTAGAAGATGTACTTTTTTAAGTTCAGGGTCTTCTTTAAAAAAGTCTACTATCCCATCAACTAAGGGCGCTTCCGGACCAACGATGACCAAATCGATCGAAGCATTTAATACAGCAGCTTTGATTGACGCGAAGTTGCTTATGTCGAGCTTAAGATTGGTGGCTATTTCATGTGTTCCGCCATTTCCAGGGGCACAATAAAGCTGTTCGCACATTTCACTTTTCGCAACTTTCACGGCGAAGGCATGCTCCCTTCCTCCGGATCCAAGAATTAATACATTCATCCAGCAAATTAAACCTTAATTCTAGGGAACTAGGCGCCTTTCTATCGTGGAATTCTCAACAATTGAGAATGACGCGCAGTCCATGTCAATTCCGACTTTACGCACTGAAGAACCGAAAAGGAATTCAACTCAGCTCTATTCTCTTTTGATGCTGCAGCCTATACTCTTTGTCTCGGCAGGGTCAATTTTTTTACCGGAAGCCATATTCTGAATGGCATCGTTCAAAAATCGTTTTGTAGCTGCATCCTTGTCACGGTGATTATCATCAATCAAACCTGTATAGGCAAGTTTCAGATCTTTATCGAAGAGGTAGACGTGGGGTGTAGTTCGAGCTCCAAAAGCATTCGCTACTGCAGATTTTTCGTCGACTACATAAGGCATGGTGTACGCAAAATCCTTCGCGTGTTTCTTCATTTTATCCATTGAATCATCTCCAGCTCGTCGCGCTTCGTTCGAGTTTATCAAGACCATGCCAATTCCATTTTTCTTGCAAAGGGCATCCAAATCATTGTAACGGTCTTCCCAGGCAACAACAAAAGGACAGGTGTTGCACGAAAAAACGACGAGCAGTCCATTTTTTGAAATGAGGTCTTCAAGACTTTTAGAACTTCCATCGATGCCAGCCATTTTTACTTTGGACATCGGCGCCTTATCGCCAATAGTCAAACTTGATTCATCTACAGGGCTAAAAGCTAAGATTAGCACGAGAATGAGGGAGAGGGAACTGAGGGTGACGAGAAATTTTTTCATGATTTTATTTTAGAGAGTGTAATGTACACATGGAAACACTCAGGCAAAAACTTTTGTTCCTTCTGTACAATTGTGACAAATTTCAATTTGATCTCGACCAGTAAAAACCGCCTTTCGGAAGTGGTCATAGGCTTCACTTCTCCAGATGGATTTGAAGCTTTGGTCTGGGAGTTTACCTAAGGAATGATGGGCATCTTTATCGAAGCAACAAGGCACTACGCGGCCGTCCCAAGTTATGACGCAGCCTTGCCACATTCTCCAGCAGGAGTCGTCGTAGGTATTCTTTAGGCGGTACTTCCCATCAGAACCTAATATGTAGCGTGAATATTCTTCTTGTTCAGGCATCAAAGGATTCCCGTTTTCGAAATCGTAGAGTTGGGCCGTTTTGAGTTTAACCTCGTCAACACCAATTTCTTTTGCCAATCGAAATACTTCGGGTAGTTGATGCTCGTTGGGTTTTACAACCAAGAATTGAAAGACGATTTGAGGCCCATTTTTCGGATGTCGTTTTCGAGCCTCAACCAACTGTCTTGTCCCATCAAGTACCTTTTCAAGCTGGCCACCTCTTCTGTACGCTTCATATGTTTCTTGCGTTGTGCCATCAATCGACACAATCATTTTATTCAAGCCCGATTCAATAATCTGGTCAACATTTTTGCTGTTTATGTAATGGGCATTTGTTGAAGTAGAACTAAATATGTTTCGTTCGCTAGAATTATGAACGAGATCTAGGAAATTAGGATTCAGGAAGGGCTCTCCTTGAAAGTAGAAATTGATGTAGCTCAAAGTATCTCCGACCTCATCCAGCAGAGTTTTCAGTGTACCTCCAATCATGTTTCCTGTTGGCCTAGAAAAGGATCGTAAGCCACTTGGGCACTCAGGGCAGCGCAGGTTGCACGTGGTGGTAGGTTCTACAGATAAGCTAAAAGGTAAGCCACGATGTTTGATAATTGAAGTCCGCTTGGCCAATTGAAAGCTCCCATACAGCTTTGCCAAATTGGCCAAACGTTTGGGGTTTATTTTCTTAAGTAATGCGCGGTCCTCGCGGTTCATCATGCAACAAAGGTAAACGGTGGAGTTTCAGCTCAGCGTTAAGGCTTTGAAAGAATAGCCTTGATTTGTAAATTGTTCTAATATTCGGGGAAGAAGATAACGCATTCTTGGAGCGGCCTTATCGCTGTCGTGAAGAACAACAATGGAACCCGCACTCGCTTCCTTAAGTACTTTCTGAAGGCAGGCTTCCGGAGTTCTATCTTCACGATAATCTTCACTCAACACATCCCAAAGAACAAATTTCTTATCGCGAATTGCCTTAAGGCTCTTCCTTCCAATCTCCCCGTAAGGCGGTCGGTACATGCTGAAACGGTGGAGCTTCTGACAGGCTTCGAAGTCCTCTCGAATTTCGCGCACGCTGCTTTTCCAATTATGAATGTGCTGGTCTGAGTGATTCCCTACTTCATGGCCAGCGTCCAAAATCTCAGTGAAGAGATCCGAATTTTGTCGAATGTTTTGGCCAATACAAAAGAAGGTGGCCTTTGCATCGTGTGCTTTCAGCATCTCTATAATCCAAGCCGTATGTCCTTCCGTTGGACCATCATCAAACGTGAGGTACAAGCATTTTTCATGCGAAGACATTCTCACAACCAATCTCCCAATCAGGCTTTGAAGCCACACAGGTGGCTGGTCAAAAAGTACCATTAAGACTGCTTAGAACGCTTCTTCTCGCCTTCTTTCGATTGGAAGAGGGTTTGGTATCTCTCGAAACTCTCTTTCGCACGATCGCTTAATTCTTCTTGAGGGAACTTATTCGCCACAGTATCCATGATTCGATACAATACGGAGATGGTCTGTTGTGGACTGTTTCCAATTTTAGAATAGGTGTACTTATCAAGATTCATGTAGTACTCCATTTCCTTTTCTGTCCTGTCCATCAAGTAGGTGATAATTTCAGTCGCTTTATCAGACATACCTGTTCTATACATGGCTTCGATTACTGGAATCATGAAGTAGTTGTAAGGCACATTTTCGTGAGGCATGACCTCTAAACAGCGTTCTAAAACGGCAGCAGCTTGATCTTTTTTTCCTTCACGAATTAAGGCTTCAGCCAAACGAGCGAAGTTGTTTCTCAAGTTCATGCACATCCGGCGGTTGTTCTCATCCATGTAGATACCAGGATTGTTCATGCCACCGTATTCAAACTGCTCCATGAAGCGCTTGTACATGATTTCACTGTTAACATATCCGGTTTGCCCGTCGCTGATTGGACCTTTAAACGGAACCAACCTGTAGGCTAACCCTTCCAGCTGGAAGTACTCTTCAAGTCCAATGTATGCATCAGCCCCAGTGGTAATCGCAAAATAAATTGGACGATCCCAGTTGAAATTAGCAAGCAAATCAAGAATCATCATGTCTTTTTTCATGACGTATTTCTTATTCATGGTCCAACGAATTTCATCAACCACGTACTGCTTCATGTTTTCAGGAACAGTTCCGTCATTCATCACCTTGCTTTTATCTACACTGAGAGAATACTTCTGTGTAGGCACGTAAGGAATACGTCTGTTAGAACTTACTTGAACAGTTTGTTTGTCATCTTGGATGAACTTAACCACCTGCTTCACATCGTAATACTTCTCCGTTTTCTTCGGATTGTAGAATGGAAGGTAATCACGTGTTCCCTGACGATATTTTGCTTCAGGAATACTGAACTGTGTAGGCTCAGAGTCGTAGGCAGCCCGTCGCATTTGGTTGATGTACCAATCGGTATTCAATAAGCTGAGATTAATAACACGAACATCGGTTCTGTAACCTTCAACCTCTTGCACGTACCATAATGGGAAAGTGTCGTTGTCTCCATTCGTGAATAGTACAGCGTTCGGGTCGCAGGAATCTAAATACATCTTGGCAAAGTCACGAGCTGTGTATCGATCGGAACGATCGTGATCGTCCCATCCTTCGGCAGCCATAATTCCAGGGACTAATCCAATGCAGAGAGCAGTGACCAATCCACCTGCTACCAGCTGGTTTAGTTTAAAGCGTTTGTTCAGTGCGTCCGCAATTCCCATCACGCCCAATCCAATCCAAATAGTAAAGGCATAAAAGGACCCTACGTAGGCATAATCTCGCTCACGCGGCTGATAAGGGTATTGATTCAGATAGAGGATAATTGCCAGACCCGTAAAGAGGAAGAGCATGGATACCAGGGCAAAATCTTTTTTGTCTTTGTTGAATTGAAAGAACAAACCAATCAAGCCAAGAATTAAAGGAAGCATATAGAACTTGTTCTTAGCAGGGTTTTCTTCAAGTCGATCAGGAAGATTTGTTTGAGGCCCAAGTCGCATGGTATCAAGCCAATTAAACCCTGAAATCCAGTTACCATCTATGAAGTTACCATGACCCTGTATGTCATTCTGTCTTCCGGCAAAATTCCAAAGGAAATACCTCCAGTACATCCAATTTACTTGATAGCGGAAGAAGTACCGTATGTTTTCTATGAAGGTCGGTTTACGGATGCTTTGGTTGCCTTGAGCGGTGCGATACCGAATTGGTTTTCCCTTAAAGTTTGACCAGTTTTTATAGGCTCGAACATGCCGCGCTTCACCACTCCACATTCGTGGGAAGAAGGCTTTGAATTCAGAAGCGTAATTGGGGACAGATTTCTCTTTTTTGTCGCTAATGATGTACTCACCTTTTTCTTCGTCTTTGTGGTAGGTAGGTTTCCCGTCCTTGTGAGACTCTGAATTGTCGAGTGGGGAATTGAAGTAAGGCCCATACAAAAGAGGCTGAGAACCATATTGCTCACGATTCAAATATGAAAGGAGGTTGAACATGGTTTCTGGATCATTCTCGTCCATGGGAGGATTCGCGTTCGAGCGAATAAGGATCATCGTGTAAGATGAATACCCAATAAGAATCATCGCAAGACTCATTAAAAAGGTGTTCACCAAGCGAGGACTGAAATCCTTCACGAGGTAGAACCCTGCTACAACACCTAATACCACTAAAAAGCTTAGCGTTGAGAAGGAGCCCACAAGGAACGTAAGTCCGACAATAACAAGCATCAAGCGTGTTTTGTCAATTTTTTCTTGATGAGTAAGATAAATGGCGTAAACAAGGAGGCCCACGGTAAGAAGCACATGTACCATTGCTCCAGTATTGAAAGGAAGGCCGGCGCCGTTTACAAAGAGCAGTTCAAATTTCGAGGACATTTCCACGATTCCAGGAATGATGCCTGTTTGAACAAAGCCAAGGATGATAACCGAAGTCAATGCTGCAACTACTACCCCTTTCCAGGTTACATTATGTTTCTTGAAGTAATAGACAAACGTAATGGCTGGAATTGCCAATAAGTTCAGGAGGTGAACCCCTACGGAAAGTCCCATCATATATGCTATGAATACCAACCAGCGATTGGCACCTTCTTCTTCTGCTACTTGCTCCCAGCGTAAAATTGCCCAAAACACTATTGCCGTAAACAGCGAGGACATGGCATACACCTCTGCTTCTACTGCACTAAACCAGAAGGTATCGGAGAAGGTATAAGCTAGGGCGCCGACTAAAGCGCTTCCGAGTACGAGCGACATTTCGCCCATTGAAAGTTCTTCACTTTTCTTTTTCAAGAGTTTCTTGCCGAGGGCCGAAATGGTCCAAAACAAGAATAGAATAGTAAAAGCGGAGCTCAAGGCTGAAATTAGATTCACCGAGTAAGCCACGTTTTCAGGCGTTGCAAATAAAGAGAACAAGCGCCCAATCATAAGGAACATTGGAGCCCCTGGGGGGTGACCTACTTGTAGTTTATACGATGTGGCGATAAATTCACCACAGTCCCAGAAACTTACCGTCGGTTCCATAGTGGAAATGAAGACAAATGCTGCGACTAAAAAGCTCAGCCATCCTAGGGCTTTATTCAGAGTTCGAAAGTTCATGGGTACTGTTCGATTTTGAGAGGATGCGAATTTAATTAAACTGCCATTGAAATCGACGCTTATCTAAATGCGTCGAATTACTGATATTGTTATTTTTGCCGCCTGAATTGACCGATGGTGTAACTGGCAACACGTCTGATTTTGGTTCAGAAGAGTCCAGGTTCGAGCCCTGGTCGGTCAACCAAGAGGATCCTCGAAACATACGTTTCGGGGATTTTTTTTGCGCATAGTTTGGGTGTTTCACGACTAGATGAAGACTGATTTTTCTTTTTACTTCTGAAGTGCTAAAGTGCCCAGGGGTCGCTTAAACCAACGATACTGTCGTGTTTTGTGTCAAGGGAATCCTCGAAAACAATGCTTGTGTCAGCCAGTGCTTCAACGAAGCCGAATTTTTTTTGGTCGCGAGGTTCATTCACTCAAATGCTAAACAAAATACCGGCCAAGCAAGCGGCCATGGCCAACCTCACAAGAGGGTTTTTTGACCACACAAATGA
>CAXAIH010000101.1:0-7193 GCA_963968755.1 uncultured Flavobacteriales bacterium | reverse complement strand
ACTTTATTCAAGATCCGAGTTCGATATTTCCGATTCTTGAAAAGCTCAAAGCAGATCAAAGCTTATATGTTAGAAAAAGTGTTGCCAACAATTTGAACGACATCTCTAAAGATCATCCGGCTAAAGTTCTCGAGCTGGCGAAGAGGTGGTCAGGACATTCAGCGCACACAGATTGGATTCTTAAACGAGGACTGCGAACGCTGTTAAAGCAAGGAAGGCCAGAGGCACTCGAATTGTTTGGCTTCCGAAATGGACAAGAACTTCATCTTAAAGAACCGCATTTCTCCTCAAAGGAAATTGGCTGGGAGCAAGAACTTTCGTGGGATTTACATATTCAGAACCCCACTAATACTTCCCAACAGCTTCGCTTGGAGTATAAAATGCATTTTAAGCGAAAGAATGGAAGTAATACGAAAGTCTTTCAAATAGGGGAGTACGCTATGCAGCCAAAGGGAGTTCTTGAACTAAGCCGAAGACATTTATTTAAAGAATTGTCTACGCGTAAACATCAATCAGGAACGCACTCCATTGAGATTCTTTTGAATGGAATCAGTAGGCACCAACATCGCTTCGAGCTGTTAGCTAAGAAATGACTTGAAGCTGATCACGCAAGCCTTTCGTATTGGAAATGTGCTGAAGAAGAAGACGGTCTAAATTTTTGTTGCCGCTACTTATCGCTTTAAATTCAAGAGAATAATTGGTCAGTTCAATGAGCTCTTCCGTCTCGACTTTTTGTCCGAGGCACTTTCCTTCCGAGAAAATAAGGTAGACAAAAAAGGATTCGTCCTTATTCGAGATTAAAATGACATCATTTTGATAAAGCCGTTTCTTGTTTTTGTCGAAATAGTTGGCAGTGTGATCTATTCGATCAAACTCGATCGGTTTTCCATTCCACCAAAATTCATCAATGGAGTAAAACCAGTTGTTCTGTTCCAATCGTCGGTAGCCAACCAACTTTCCGTAGAGCCGTAAACGTTGCATAGGTAGAGAACATATACAGAGAAGAAAGGTTTAATTACGTGCTGAACTTTTATTTAAAGCGCTAATTTTTCCTTAGTGAGAAATTTTAAGTGCCCCGTTAACGGTGTGAGCTTATACCTCTTTTTATTTGCCATCGCCGTTCAGGTTATTCCTGTTCCCGGAATCAGTTTTCTACTCTTTGTATTTGGGTACGTCATTTTCATTTGGTTCACAGACCTTAACCTGCAGTAAGCCTAGGAAACCTACCGGGGGCATGCAGCACAGTTCAATTCGACACCTTGCAAGATGGAATTCCATCTGGAGGAGCCTTTTCGGGAACCTATACAAGTGGAAACCTCTTCGCCACCACTCAAGCTGGAGTTGGAAAGCATACTGTAGTATATCAGTTTACCGATAGTACTGGTTATAAGGATACAGCACATGCTCAAATTGAAGTCCACGCTTTGCCCGTTGTAGACTTTAGACCAGTGACCCCAAGATGTGCTAATGCCGCGTCTTTTGTATTGAACACAGGAACTCCAGAAGGAGGGAGCTATAAACAATCTGGTAATGTAAATAGCTCGTTCAATCCTGCCGACTATGGTTTCGGGCTACATCAGGTCTTCTATAATTACACCGACAGCAATTCCTGTTCAAACAGTAAATTGATTTATGTCACGCTGCACACATCGCCGGAGGTTAACTTGGATTTAGATACCAGCTTTTGTGAGGGAGCTGCGCCGTATCAACTTATAGGAAGTCAAAGTGGCGGAAGCTATTCAGGCAGCGGAGTAAGCTTCGGCGGTTTCTTCACCGACAGCGAAGGTGCGGGCATTCATGAAATCACCTATTCAAGAACGGACAGTGTGAACTTTTGCAGCGATTCTACCAAAGACAGCATTGAGGTTGTAGCCTTACCAGCTAAACCAGTGATCACGAGAAATGCGAACATCCTCTATGCTTCCTCTGGATACATTTACGAATGGTTTAATGCGCAGGGTACGAGCCGCTCATCAGACTCTTCCTTCGTTCCTGGTGCCGATGGCAATTACTATTTGGTTGTTACCACTGAAACTAGATGTGTTTCTGAAAGTTCAGACACTTTGAAATTTACCATCCTTGGCTTGGAACTGATTTCTTCGCCAAATCCTTGGAGACTAGTTCAACCGCTTTCTGGAGAGATTCATCTTGTGAGTATGGCTTCCAAGGAAATGAGTTTTAGCGTATTTAGCATGGAAGGTAAGTTGCAAGGGAAGATTTCACTCGATAGCAGAGGAGAAGCTTCCATGTCCCTGCTTCCAGGAATCTACCTGTTTCGGGAGGATGAATCTGCTTTGGCTAAAAGCGTAGTTGTTTACTAAGTCTAGCTTAATTCAGTGTCGACAAATAATCTCGAAACAGCTTGTACACATTGTCGAAGGCACTTAAACTGAGACTTTCAGGTGTATCCTTCACATGATGATACTCTGATTTCCCACCCAAGGTGTAGCTGAAAAAGCTCGGTACTCCTTTTTCATGAAAGAAACAATGGTCGCTGTTGCAGCGCTCACCGCGAATTTTAACCTGAGGTAAGTACGACTTCTCCTTATTCAGTTGAACCAAGCGATCAAACTGTTCTTTGTAGATGGTGCCATTAACTACTTGAATGCCATCATCTCCCGTTCCCATGATGTCTAAGTTCAGCAGGAGCTTAATGTCTTCGAGAGGGAAGAGCGGATTTTCCGTGTAGTTCTTTGAGCCCAAAATCCCGATTTCCTCCGCTGAAAAACACATGAAAGCCATATTGTATTTAGGTTTGTTTTCAGGCTGTACAAAGTGCTGAGCAAGGTTCAGCAACATAGCAATCCCACTGGCATTGTCGCTGGCTCCAGGGAAGTAACTTTTATCGCCCATTCTGCCCAAATGATCGTAGTGACCTGTGAGCACAATCGTTTTGGAAGGATTCTTTCCTTCAATGTATCCAATCACATTCTGGGTTGGATAGCTGGGGTAGAACTTATTCTCAATGACTATTTCCACTTTCTTTACGCGTCCCTTAATGGACTGTGGGTCGATTTCAATGAATGGACGAGGACTTATAGTTTGAGATCCGGACCAAACCAACTTTTCTCCGCTGCGTTTGATAACCACAACACCTTCGAGTTGATATTCCTTTTGAAGCCTAAGGTAATTCTGGACTTTGCCCAAGGCCTTGTTCATTTCCTTAGTGGACTTGAACTTGTTGCGATCCAAAACCGTCATCTTTCCATATGCGTGCATGATTTCCGCCAACATTGAACCAGGCGATTTAAGGCCCTTTTTGATGAAGTACTGGGTTCTAAAGCTTCCTGAAGTAGCAGGGGATGAGGGATGAACGATGTAGTCAATCCCTGGTCTTAGTTCCAATCCGTTCACAACAAGCTTAAGATCTCCAACAATGCTATTTACTGGAACTTGAAACTTCTGGAAATAGGAACCCTCATACGCTTTGAGGCCAATGTTCTTATAGCTCTCTGCGATGAAGTCTGCAGCTAAGCTATCTCCGCGGTTCACATAACCTCGTCCATGCATTTCAGGCGAGCACAAAACATCCATTATTTTCCTGGCGTGCTCGGCTTGTTGCGAAATGCCGCATGTTGGAAGCAGACTGGCAATAGCTAATGCGAGTAAAAGGAGAGAGGCTTTCTGTTTTAGTTTCAATTTCATGATGTTCGTGTAAAATGCCTAGTGCTTCGAAGCAAGTATAACAGATTATTGGGCATAGCCTCCTGCACGAATAAGCCAATCATTTACAGGTTTGGCCACCTTAAAATAAGACAAACATTTATCCATCAAGTCTTCTTGGAGTAAAGCCTTTGGGTCGTCTTGATGAAAGAAGTAAAATGCCTTATTGAAGATTAAAGGTTCTGTGTTGGCCGGTTCCTTTAGGTCTTTAGGTAGAATCTTATTCTTATCGCCAAGAACTTCTCCGAACAGATCCATGAATTTCTTGGAGGAGATCAACTTTCGAAAGTCTTTTGGCTTAGCGGCTATTTCATAGCGTATGTCGGCCAAGGCTTCTTTGGAGGGGAAATAGCAACCTGAATAAAAACGGAAATGTTGATGATTGAGATCTACGTAGATTCCCGGATAGTCCTTGCCCTTTCGGCCTTTCGGACAGATAATGGCTGAGGTGTTGAGCTTGTAAGGGTCTTTATTCTTGCTGAAGCGAACATCTCGATAGATTCGGAAAATACACTCCTTAGGTGCGATGATGAGCGACTTATCTTCCTTTGCTATGGTGTTGATAAGGTCCCCAATAAATGCCTCAAAAGGCTGCTTCACAACTTTTTCGTAACGCGGCTTGTTGGCTTTGAACCAATCTCGGTCGTTGTTCTTTTCAAGTTCCTTGAAGAAATTAATGAAATCATTCTCGAAGTAGGCCATGCGAAATTGTTTGGAACGAATATAAGCCCTAGCTGGAATCTATTTCCCCTAAGGGAAAATCATTTCGCTTGTTGACTGGGTGGCTTTTTTCTTTTGAAGCGAAAAAGTCGAACCCCGTGAACTAAGTGCTTTTGACTTCGACGGTATTGTCGGCATTCTTGAGATTGAAGGATGTTGAACTTGAGCCCGGCATATAAAGCACCGCTGTACACACCTTGATTAAAAGGGAATGGTAGGAAGTTTCCAGAACCAATTTCTAGAACTCCCAAGCGCAACCAGAGGCCAATAATTGGAGGGCGTATCAAATACGCGCTTAAGGGAGCTCCAACATCAAATAGACGATGCTCATACCGAACTGAAGCATGTGCCGAGAAAATGCGCTGAGCGCCATGATCTTGGCCCAAATTGATGGGAGCCATCAACACACCAGAGGCAAAAAATCCATTTTCAAAGTTGTAATCTCCGTGGAGGGACATCGACATTGGTAGCTAAGCTTTGAAGGTTGAATCTGAGTAAAAATCTGCACCAGATTTTTCCAGTTTTTGAGTTGCTATAAAGTCGAAGGAACTCAATCCAGTAACAGGTTGATTTGAATATCCATCCCAAGTAAGAAATTGATTTTCAACGCCTCTTAATGTTGAGGAATTCGAAAAACGTATGAGCCCAATATCTAGAAGTGAAAAGCCAATTTTGTACAAATAGTCGACGCTTTTACAATCACCCTTGATCGAATGCGGTGTACCGTGTCCAGCAGCTGACAAGGTTTTAACGATGGTTAAACCCAAGTCTAAACTGGCACCGTATCCTTTTCCCCAACCAGGAACGGCGTAAGCGAAGTCTCCTTCAAAGTTGTTGACCTCAAGGTTCAAGCTGTCAGCAACGTAATTGATGTTGTCGAAGTTGATACCTGCGTATCCTAAGCCATTCAGAATTTTCACAGAACCACCAGCATAGACGAACTGCTCGCCAAACTGATGAATAATCCGGCCGGCATAGATTCCAATTGCACCCCAAGCCATCCCTTTAGCATGAAAATTCGAATGTTCGAACCGCTGGTTGTGCAAGGGTGGATGATCAAGCCCCTCATATCCGAACTTTGTCAACTCCCTAGGAATTCGTTTCAAAGTCGCCATATTTCGAGATCGATTGATCAAGCCGAAAGCTCACTTTTTGGACATCAGCTCAAAGGATGCAAGGGTGAGCTCAGCATGCCCAAAGAAGTTGTGCTGTTCCTTGTCGAACCTGTCAAGAGCTTTGGAACTTAAATCTGTATCACGCAAATAGAGGTAGGAATTCCTAAACGTCCCGAAACCACCCATAGGAGCGATTTCTAGGTAGGATGTTGAGTTGACAATATTGGCTGGGTTTACTTGGCTGTTATTGATCCTAGAATAGGATCCACCATACAAGGACAAGTTCTGGGAACCAGATGTAAAACTGAAGCCAAGAAGCAGAAGAAATAAAAGCCATTCCCTTGTCATAGAGCGCGCAAAAGTACGTCCTTGGTTGCTTGATTTTTTCAATCTTTGAGAACCATAAGCATTAGTATTCTTTGACTACAAAACCAACATTCATTTTGTTCCTTTTTATCGGGCTTTCATTGTTCCTTGGTGCGTGCAATGGCAATGAGCCAGAACCAGCCAAGCCTTCTGATAAAACGCTGAGAGAGGATCTATTAAAGCACAATCGAAATCTGGTTCTCACAGAAGACGAGCGCATTCTGGCATTTATTAAGCGACGCGGCTGGGCAATGGAGCAAAGCGGAACTGGCTTGTATTATCAAGTAGAAGGTCCAGAAGGGACAAAGGCGAACATAGGCGACCGTGTTTTTGTGAGCTATAAGATTCACTTGCTGAATGGAGAGCTTGCTTATTCCTCTGAAGAAGGTGAGCCGGAGCAATTCTTTGTGGCACAAGATGCGGTGGAAACCGGATTGCATGAAGGGGTTCAGTTGATGTCGGTTGGTCAGAGTGCGAAGTTCATTGTACCGCCTCATTTGGCTCATGGCTTGACTGGCGATCAGAATAAAATTCCGTCCAATTCAAGTTTGGTGGTGTTTCTAAAACTGGAGGCCATCAGATGATCAGACTAAATCCAAAGCTGAGAAGGGTACTTTCTGCAGGATGCATAGTAATACTTGTCTTCGAGTCGGGTTTAATGACTTCCTGCGACCAGTCAAAACATGAAGGCTATTCTATTACAGATACCAAACTGCATTACAGGGTGCATTCGCTAGGAGATGGTGAGAAGCGTGCGGAAGAAGGTGATGTGGTTTTGGCCAATATTGTGGTGAAGGATATGCGGGACTCTGTATTATACAACAATACGTTCGGAAGCTTTCAAAGCGCTTATCGAATCAGTCCCATCAAGAATGGTGGATTGAACGAAGCCTTCAGCCTGCTTTATGAAGGAGATAGCGCAAGTTTTATTGTCGAGGGAACCCGCATGAATTTGGATGACTTGAGCGGCGAAGCCAAGTTCAATGGGAAGTTCAGTCATTATAAGATGGACATTCGCTTAAACCGACTTTTTGATCCAAAGCAGCAAGAACTGGAACGCAATAAAAGCGACTGGATTCAGGATATGGAAATGAACGAGCAGATTCTGCTCAACAATTTCTTGAAGGAAACGCAAATCAGCGAGACAGCACTTGTGGATGGCATTTACTATGTAGAGCACACGCAAGGGGAAGGCCACAAAATTGAAGGTTGGGAAACCGTTATGGTGCATTATCAAGCGAGTTTTGTGAATGGCGCCATGTTCGATGATACCTACGTTTTCCGTGATCCTTTGGAATTCGAACTGGGAAAACCAGATCAGGTCATTGA
>CAXAIH010000100.1:0-7202 GCA_963968755.1 uncultured Flavobacteriales bacterium | reverse complement strand
TTGTTCGGTTGTTCGAACCGGAGAGGCAAGCACGATGATTCCGGGAATGGTCAGCGAATTTCCGGTGTCGGGAAAACTCACAATGTCGTTGGCTTGGATGGAAAAGAGTTCTCCAGTTTGCCACAGACTTACTCGGCCGTCCGCATCAATAGGCACCTGAAGTTCACCATCGTCGAGCCGATCGATAAGACGCTCCGTAGAAATTTGAGTGTTTATGATAGGCAGCCCAAGTTTTTGGGGCCAATCCGCCAATTGAACTTTCGAAGCTTGAAAGTATTCGCGGACGCAGGCGCTTAAAGCGAGGAGGCAAATGCCAATGAGTAAAAGAGTCGTGTGGCGAAGTCTCATGTTCTGATAATCGCAATTTACGAAAGAAAGGCGAGGGTGAATTACGAGTTGCGTTTCCGAAATTTGTAAACCGTAACCCAATCAATTCCTTTAAGAGCGGAACACTAAAAGCAAACTTGTCGGTGTAGAGCCGCATTAGGCAGTAGCCCTTATCGATGTTGGCCAAGGAAATGGCTTCATGAAAGAGCTGAGGGTTCAATACGCCTCGAGCGTGAAGGGCGCCAAATGAATCTAGAATTTCATAATGATATAAATCAAACGGGAGCAGTCTTTTGTTGACCACAATATGATCGCTGCAGGGATTTGGGTAGAGGATACCCTTTTTGATTTTGAATTTCCAAGGATGATCAATCGTCGGTGGTTTGGGTGGTGAAGGTGGGTTGAAAACAGTATCTCAAAGGTCAATGTTTGGGACGGTGCCGAATGTAGTGTTCGCATTGGAGAAATAGTTCAACGCGTATTTACTCTGTAGGTTACCTGCCCACTGTGAAGACGAAGTAATTTTACCAATTCCCTCCACGTGTTCTGAGCGACTAGATATTTCAAAACACAATTGATTGTAGTCGAAGTTCTTTTTGCTATCGAATACCGAAATATTACGCTGTTCCCCTTCAATACATTGATTGCCAGGCAGCCAATACAAGCCAATATCCGATGGATTGTAGATCATGCTTGTTGCATCCACGGTATAGCGCTGTGTGTAGTTGTTTGCCACCACGTCGGTAAAGGAGTGCAGGTTTTGAATCGTGAAAACGTGCTCAGTCCCCGAGCTGTCAATTGCTAGGCAGCGGCGCCACAACATTCTATCACCAAAATTGTAACGGATATACTTTGGTTGTGGATGACGATGGTGTTAAGATCCGCTGTAGGTGAAGGCCCACTCGGCACCCACTTGAACATCCCGCAATTCCTTTTTTGTAATTGATTTCTGAAAGCCCCAATCTCCTTCAACTCCACAGATAGTGAATTGATTTTTTTTGCATTGCCGATTGATATGAACAGCTATAGTAATAGTACAAGCTAAAATCGGGCATAGCGTAGAGCCCGTGGTTCTTGGTAACGATGAGCTCTTGCATACCACTAATCCACGGGCTACCGGAATCGGCACGAATGCTATAATAGAGTGCATTATCTGCTCGACCATTCACCATCTTAGAGCCAACGGAATCAATGGTGCAGTTGAAAACAAATGTGTCCTGCTGACCCCAAAATTGGTCGTTCACTGTAACAATTCTATTGTCGAAGGTGTAACCGGGCAGGCGATTCAGTGGAAACTCAATGAATACCGTATCCCCAAATTCAATGCGCAAGGCCGTGTCGTTCTGAACCCACTTGGAACCTCCCATGGAATAGATTGAATCACAGGTAACTTTTTTGTAAGCATGGCCTGTGAATTGGGTACCCTGAAAATCCGTGGATTCGAAGTTCAAACACTCCAAGCGAGATTCCTGAGAGTCCCAGAAGTTCACATTGTTTGGCTGATGAAAAGAACCAAACCGCCCAAAGGAAGGGAGAGCAGTTATAAAGAAAAGGAGAATCGAAGCAGTGTGTCTCAGCATCACGACCCCATGAAGTTTCGACAATTTGTGTTTTTAGGATTTAGCAAATTCTAGTTGCTGCGTTTTCTGCTTTAGTCCAAGAATTCGATACTTGCTGTATAAGGGACTATCATTTAAAAGCTCGAAGGAATATTCTTCGTTCATTAGGCTGTGAATTTCCACTTGACAGCTCACAACCACATCACCAGACTTCAAGTCCTCGGGTGCTATCAACTCTACCTCGATGCCTTTTTGAGCCAGCACCTTTTTGTAGAAACGCAGATGATCGTTGTTTCCAAGGTGCAGGACTTTAGCGTCGTCTAGATTGTCTTTTCCATAGAGCACGTTGAATAGAAAGTGTTCGGAGCCCAAGGTCTCATAGTTCCATGGTGGCTCGCTGGGTTTGAAGGTATTAGACCAAACTTCTTGATAAGGAGCTCGGAAGGCCACCACCAAAAGCAGGAAGGCAATGATTTTGCCCGAAAGAGCGAAGGAGTTTAAGTTCACTTTTTGCAAGGCCGAGTATAGGATCCACAGGGGAATCGCCGCAAGCATTGCTAAAAAGGGATACATGGGCAAGTCGTACCAAGGTTGTTTGGTGGCCGATGATGAAATGACGAAGAAATGCACTAAGACTGCTAGGGCGCTTAATGTGGTGAGTTTTCTGAGCTTGTCGTTCTTGGAATAATATACCAAGGGAAGGGCAAGTAGCGCAAGGAGCAACCAAGGAGCGAAACGGTAATTCTTAAAACCTTCTAGATGATACCAATAGCTGAAGTTCTTACTGCCTAAATTTTCTTCAAAGCGTCCTCCCAACTCATTGAAGGAAACCATTTCTAGGTAACCCGGGTTTAAGGCTTCCCGCCCGAAATAATACCCAAGAATGAGCGCGGCCATTCCGAGAAAGCCAATGTAGGTATGTGGGTTTTTTAGAAGAGAAAGAAGTTTTTTATTGAACAGGGCATAGAGCAGTATGGCCGGCCCAAAGAACAAACCCGCGATTCCTTTTGTGAGAACCGCGGCTGCAAAAGCCAAGAAGCCCAAGTAATAGAAGAGTAGGCGATTGCTCTCGAAAAAGGAAAACATGAAGAGGAGGCCTAAGCCCGAAAACAAACACAACATGGCGTCGTAATCGCCCGTTCGAGTACCGTGTTCACTGATGTAGCCCAAGGAGGTGATTAAGACAAGAACAGTAATAATTCCGAAAATCTGAGACTTCAAGTAACGCTTGATAAAGACTAAAAGCGCCACACAGGTTAAAAAGGCGGCGATTGCGGAGGGCAGGCGAACGGCTATCTCGTTTACTCCAATGGTTTTCATGAAGAACACTTGCGTCCAAACGGTCATAGGGGGTTTGGTATTCCATAAATCAGGTTTCCCAAAATAATGTGGAACCAAGTATTGTCCATGCTCGAGCATTTCCCAAGCACTGACGGCCAAACGAAGCTCGTCCCAATAGCGAAGAGGTAAGCTGTTGAGGTGCCCGAAGATGGGCATGTACATCAAAAGGCCTAACAGATAATAGAGCCCGTTGGCCTCGAGATGGCGTTGGATGGATTTCATAAAAGGCCCGGAAACCTACTTCAGAACAAAGCTCGTTTTGCCCAATTCGTAGTCGTTGCAGTAGGTATACACTTCGTAATTTCCTTTCAGAAGAGCTTCAGGGTCTTCAACGTCCCAATACAGACACACATCGGTTTCAGCTCCCTGGTAATCTACCTGCTTCTTTACGGAGTATAAAGCTTTCACGCCATCGTACATGAACATATTGTCTTCATTTTCTTCAAGAACTATCACCTTTCCGTTGGGTGCAATGATGCGGGCGTACACCCATTTTTTTCCTTTTGGGGTGAGTTCGTTTTCATCCAAAGTCAAACAGCATTTCAACATATTCGAGCGCTTTGCTCGGTCTGTTTCACGGGTGGTGTTGTTGCTCTTTTTTCGAAGAGCGCCAGCAAATAGATCTGAAGCTTGAAGCTGTTCTCCAATCTTTACTTTCTGGGAGAGTTCCACATTTTCCTTGGTCAAGCTGTTGGTCTTGCTTCGCTCCTTACCAAGGTCTTCGGTAATCCGGGTGTTTTTTGCTGTGAGCTCAATATTCGCTGTATTTAAGGAGTCAATGGTGCGTACATAATCCTGCATAATGGCCCGCAAGGTTTCTGTTTCTTGGCGAAGCTTATAGATGGTCCAACCCTTAGATTTTGATTCTTTAATGAGGTCCTGAATCTTGGCTTGTTGTTCGGTGAGCCTTGCGTTGAGCGTGTCGTTGTTCGTTTTCATGGCCTCGTATTGGTCGAACATGCCTCCCAATTCCGCCTCTACTTCAGTCTTTTGGCGTTCAAGAATACCGGTGTCTTCAATGGCAATTTGGTAGTTCTCTTTTTCTTGAGAATAGAGGTAGATGAAGACGATGTTGCTGATCAGTAGCAAGATTGCCAAACCTTGATAAATACGATTATTCGTCTTTTGTCCTTTGGAGCTCATAAGATTGCAGATGTAGTAAACAAATGTAAAGGCTTTCCAATGCTTCGTGAATTCCTCGACTCAATTTTTCCCAGATCATGCATCGCATATGGCGAAGCTTTGATTCCTGAAGAAGATAATTGCTGCCTCAAGTGCCTGTCTTCATTTCCTAAAACGGATTTTCATCACATCAACTTCAATCAATTGGAGCGTTTGTTTTGGGGAAAGGCGGAAGTGGAATCGGCCACGGCCTTGTGTCATTTTTCAAAATAGTCCGCCATCAGAACGCTTATCCATTCCTCAAAGTACCGTGGGAATGAGAAGGTAGGCAGACTCCTTGGAGGTATGTTGGCTGCAAGGCTGGATTCGAGCTGGCCAAAACCTGATCATATCCTTCCTTACCCTTGCATCCCAAGAAGTACAAGAAACGCGGTTTTAACCGATCGAGGGTAGTCTGTGAGGGCAAAGCACAGAAGTGGACTAAGTAGGTTTCCATTGATTTTCTTGAACGAACTAGGGCGAATGAAACCCAGACCAACAAATCGGTAGAAGAGCGGACTGATAATGTGGAAGGTATTTTTCGTGTACTCAATCCCGAACTTCTCGAAAACAAGTCGGTACTGCTCATCGATGACGTTATCACCACTAGCGCAACCATGGCAAGCTGTGTTCGTGAGCTCAATAAGATTAAGGGCGTTCGGGTGTATGTGGCGGCTTTGGCGTTTTCGGCTCCTTAGAGAGGAAGAGAGGAAGAGAGGAAAAAGTTTGCTTCAAAACAAAGTGAGATGACAAGATTCGAAGAACTCAAAGTATGGCAGAAGACCTGAGTGTTGGCGAATGCGATTTATAAAACTTTTTGATCGTCAAACGACTTCGGGTTTAGGGATCAGATTCAGAGAGCCGCTGTTTCCGTCATGAACAACATTGCAGAAGGACATGAGTATTGATCGAATGCTCAAAGGAGACATTTTCTCAATATTTCGAAGGCTTCTGCTGGAGAAGTTCGGTCAATGATATATTTAGCGAGCGACTTAGAGTACGTCAATGAGAACACCAAGGACGAAATTATTCGAGATTGCGAGGAAATCGGCTATATGCTAGCTTCTTGGATCCGCAAATCACAGTCTTAGCACATTACCGCCTTCTTTCTCTCTTCCTCTTTTACTCTATTCGAAACACGGGATACCGCAAATGACTCTTCTCGTAATAATCCGATTGCTTGTAGATGAAAAAGAGTTGGGCTTTTGGGTTGTTGGCGAAGCCGGAATCGCGGGCCTTTTTGTCCTCGAAGGCTTTTCGGATTTCAGGATCTTCTTTGAGAAGTTTGGCGGCAACGTCTTCAAAAACATAGGATGAATACCACTCCTTTTGCTGTAGAATTTCATCGAAAAAGTTCCAGGCAAAAAAGGAATCCCCGCCCTCTGGCTCCAAGGTTTCCACAATAAAGCGGTTGCTGAATTGATTGACAGGAATCAGGTAATCTCCTTTGTACAAATCGATGAGCTGCCTCTCTTTCGTAATCTCTACATCGTAGTGTAAGTAATGACCTTCGTAGGGTCGATTCAGACTTTTGAAGTCCTTGATGTAGCTCATTTCAAGAATCAAATTGGTATCTCGTTCAAGAGGAACAAGCTGAACTCCATTGTTTTTTAAGCGATCAGCGACCTGCCACCAAACCTGAGGCAATACATAATAGGATGGGGCTGTCACCTCTTTTGTGGACATATAGCGATTGTAGTGTTTAATCTCCTTCGAATAGGGCTTTTTTTGGTCGTAGTACAAACGGTCTGCACCCGTGACTTCAGACTTTTTGTAGTTCGACTCATAACCCTTGAATGGAATCATTTTGAAGGTGGTCGTGTCAAGCTCCCAAGTAAGCGGGAAGACCTTCGCTTTGCCGATAAGCTTCTGAGTGCTTTGCCTTGTTGAGAGGATTTGTAGTTTTTGCTCAGAGCAGGTTTCCAACATTGCGTGTAAGAGCGCATGACTTGAGAGCACACGAGCTTGAAAGCTTTTCAGCATATGAGCTTCACTCACGAAGGAAAAGGCATGGAAGAGTGCTGTGTAGCCAGTGGAGTACCTAGGCGTTTCTAGGAAGTCGTAAATGCCGCTATCTGGGATTTGTTTGAGGCTATGCACATAAGGGCTCATCGGGAACCCCCTTTTCTCCATTTTTGAGAAAATAAGCGGGTCGAGGGTACTCCTTTGGTATTTCCCAAGTAGGGGAAAGAGTTTATCAGACTGTGTAGAAATCAAAGTCATATCGTATTGGTAGTCGGCTCCGTTGGACGTATGTGTATCGATGAACACATCGGGGTCCCATTTCACCACCACATTTTGAAGCAGCCAGGTGTTTTTTGCATCGGCTTTTATGTAGTCGCGGTTGAGGTCCAAATTCCGACCATTGCCTCTAAAGCCAGCTTCTTCAGGGCCGTTTTGATTTGCGCGTGAACAGCAGGCTCGGTTCAATCCGCCTCCAACATTGTACATGGGGATGATTCCGACAACCACGTTTTCAAGAAGTTTCTTGTATTTCTTGTCTGAAAGAAGTTCGTAGGCGAATTTTAAACTTGCGTCCACCCCACAGGATTCTCCGGGATGAATGCCGTTGTTGATGAGAAAGAAAACACGTTTGTCGGCCTTGTTCTGAATGGGGTTGAATTGCTTTTTGTGGTCAATAACAAAGAGATGTAAGTCCTTGCCTACATCCGTTTGCCCCAAGCTGATAAGCTTTGCTTCTTCATAGGCCTCGTCCAGCGTTTGATATTCTTGGATGAGCGAAGGAAGATCGTAGGACTGGTTCTGACGAAAACGTTCTACAGGTTGAGCCATTGAAGCGCTAAGCCAAAGGAT
>CAXAIH010000099.1:0-7264 GCA_963968755.1 uncultured Flavobacteriales bacterium | reverse complement strand
TCTTAGGACTCTCCTTCTTATCCTTCGTCTGGATACGTTTTCGCTTTACACGTCGTATGTCTGAATTGCTAACCGCATTTCTAAGCAACCGCTTCATCTCTCAGCTATTGAGAGAAGAGAACCCTTTTCTTAATGTCAGTTCTGTTGTCCTATACTTAAATTACGTACTAAATGCAGCACTCTTCTTTAGCTTGCTTTTTGAGAATGAGGTTTTGGAACATCGTCTCTTCCATGGGGCTTCGGGTTTCTTTTTTGCCGTCTTGCTTCTCTTTCTTTTCGACCTTACCAAATTGCTGAGTTATTGGGGATCCGCCTTCATCTTCCAATCGGAAACTCAAACCTCCAACTATGTGCTCTATTTAATGTCGAGCCGACAAGTAGGTGGCATCGTACTTTTCGTGCTGAACTTATTCCTTGCCTATTCTGCCTTACCATCCATTTACATTGCATGGTTCGCGCTTTTCGTTGTGGTCATTTTGTCCATGCACAGACTCATACGCTCGGTTCCAATTTCTCAAAACTTCGCGAACTTCTCAATCTTGCACTTTTTATTGTACATTTGCACGCTGGAAATATCTCCCGTTTTGATAGGCGGGAAATTGTTTCTAATCAGCTGATTTACAGTTGATTGTTAGAGTTATTTTTTAAGCCACTTACACGATTTAAGTTGGAAAAAGTAAAATCTATCCTCGTCTCGCAACCTGCTCCGGATAAGAACATTAATCCGTATGCCGATCTAGCAGACAAGTACAAGTTGAAGATCGATTTTCGATCGTTCATCCATGTGGAAGGTGTTGAATCGCAAGAATTCCGTAAAGACAAAATCAATTTGTTGGATTTCACCGCGGTTATTTTCACTTCACGAAATGCAGTAGACCATTACTTCAGAATGGCTGAAGAAATGCGCGTGACAGTTCCAGATAGCATGAAGTACTTCTGTCTTTCTGAATCCACTGCCTATTACCTGCAGAAGTATGTTGTGTACAGAAAACGAAAAATCTTCTTCGGGAAACAAACCTTTGGTGACCTACTAGCGGTGATGAAAAAGCACAAGAGTGAGAAATTTCTCCTTCCAAGCTCAGACATCCTCAAGCCAAACATTCCTCAAGGTCTAGACGAATTAGGTCTTAGCTATCAACGAGCTATTTTCTACAAAACGGTCTGCAGTGATTTGTCTGACTTGGACAATGTGAAGTACGATGTGCTTGTATTCTTTAGCCCGTCTGGAATCAAATCACTTTTCCAAAACTTCCCGAATTTCACTCAGAACGGAACTCGGATTGCAGCTTTCGGTCCTACCACCATTCAGGCTGTGCAAGACACTGGTTTGAACGTGGACATCAAAGCCCCTCAGCCAAATGTTCCTTCCATGAGCATGGCCCTAGAAGGCTACATCAAGCAATCGAACAAGCGATAGCCAATAATTGCCGAACTTTAACCAGTGAATCAGAAACTGGAAAAAGCACAAAAGCTAAAGAGCTACACATCAATTCGACTTCTTTTCGAAAAAGGTGAGTCGAAGCGTTTTCGCTGCATGCAACTTCTACATCGTGAAAATGAAGAATCTCAGCACCGCATGGGATTCAGTGTTCCCAAAAGAAGGTTCAAGAAAGCCGTTGACCGCAATCTCCTCAAACGACGAATGCGAGAGGCCTACAGGCGACATGCGCATTTGCTTCCAAACGATGGCCCCAAACTAGATATGATGCTGGTGTACCAGAAGGCCGACATCCTTGAATACAAGGACATTGAAGAGATAATAATCCTAATTTTGGAACGTTTGGAAAGCATCTAATCTCTTTTACCTTCATGAATCGGATCAAATCTTTAAGCACTCGAGTTAAAGTGTTGTTGGTCGCTGCAACAATAAGCGGTGCTTCTTTCTTCTCCTACAGTTTTACTGATTCTTACTTCGAAATTTCCAAGAATCTGGAAATATTCGCCAAACTATTTCAAGAGCTCAACATCTATTACGTAGATGAAACGAAACCTGGTGAGCTCATCAAAACTGGGATCGACGCAATGTTGCGCTCCCTTGACCCTTACACAGTCTACTACCCAGAAGAGCGCATCGAGGACTTCAAATTTCTCACCACAGGTCAATACGGAGGCATTGGTTCATTGATTCGAAAAAAAGACGACTATGTGATGATTGCGGAGCCCTACGAGGGTTTTCCAGCACAAAAGGCGGGCTTGCTCGCTGGCGATATCGTTCTTGAAGTGGATGGGCAAGACGTTAAAGGGAAAACGACTTCTGAAATGAGTGGGACTCTGAAAGGTCAGGCTAAGTCTGAACTTGTAATGAAAATCAAAAGACCTTTTGAGGAGGAAATTTTGACAAAAACACTCATTAGAGAGGATATCAAAATTGAAGATGTTCCCTATCATGGAATTTTAGACAATGGTGTTGGGTATTTGAGGTTGAGCAGCTTTACTCAAACTGCTTCTGGAGCAGTGCGAAAAGCCGTGGAAGAACTCAAGAAACAAGGAATGACTTCACTGGTTTTCGACCTTCGTGGGAACGGCGGTGGACTTCTACGCGAAGCCGTTGAAATTGTAAATCTCTTCGTTCCAAAGGGAGTGGAAGTTGTTTCCACCAAAGGAAAACTCAAAAACTGGGATCGCTCCTACAAGACTGGAAAAGAACCCCTCGACATGAACATACCCCTCTGTGTTCTTATCGATGAAGGCTCTGCTTCTGCCTCAGAGATTGTGGCCGGCGCGCTTCAAGATTTAGATCGTGCAGTTATCGTTGGTCAGAAATCCTACGGAAAAGGATTGGTTCAACAAACACTTAGTCTGAGCTACAATACACGCTTAAAGGTCACTGTTTCGAAATACTACATCCCAAGCGGACGCTGCATTCAGAAAATCGATTACGCGCTCAAAGAGAACGGAAAGGCGAAGCAGATTCCCGATTCCTTGGCTGAAGCATTTAGCACAAACCGTGGAAGAGTTGTTTACGACGCCGGTGGAATTGCTCCCGATATTAAAACGAACGCACCTGCTTATTCAAACATTGCCGGGGAGCTAAGTCAGGAAGATTTGATTTTTGATTTCGCTACTGAATTTCGTGCGAAGAACGATTCGCTCGAAGGACCCGCTACGTTCGCAGTGAATGACGCATTCTACGCCACATTTGAAGCCTTCTTGGAAGACAAGGAATTAAACTACAAGACGGAAAGCGAAGAGCTCCTCGAAGAACTTGCCGAAGCAAGTAAAAAGGAGAAGTACTTCGATAACATTCAGAGTGAATACGCCTCCATCACCAATCGCATCAAGGAGAGTAAAGCAGAAGATTTGAAAATGCATAAATCGGAAATCATCGAAATCCTAACCAACGAGTTGGTTTCTCGATACTATTACCAAAAAGGTCGCATCATTTCTTCGCTTTCCAGCGACGATGAGATTTCGGAAGCCAAACGGGTCTTACAAGATCGTGCTCTCTACGATTCTATTCTGGACGGAACCTACGCGAAAAAAGACTAAGCTCTTCTTGTGCTGGAACTTGAATCAAAGTCAAAACATCGCCAGCTTTACTTAATCGGACTCTACTTATTTGCTTTAGGCCTTCCGATGTCGAAGCCTATGGTGAGCTTTGCGCAATTTGTCCTCCTAGCTGCATGGCTTTATGAGGGAAACATCCGTGCAAAATTCCAGGAGATTTTCAAGAACAATATTCTCTTATTCCTCGTCCTTGGCTTTGTCATTCAAATTTTTTGGATTCCCTTCAGCGAAGATGTAGGGCGCTCTTTTCAAGACTTAAAAATCAAACTTCCGCTCCTCACAATTCCAATTCTTACGGCAGCTATTTGGCCTTTGAAACGAAAGGAATTCATGGTTTTGCTCAACCTATTTGCACTTGGTGTTCTTGCGGTTTCATGCATTGGAATTGCCCTGTTCCTGTTCATCGACTCTATTGATGATGCTCGTGGACTCTCGCCTTTTATTTCACACATTCGGATGGGCATTCTGTGTGTTCTTGCCATCTTCTCTACGCTCGATCTGTTACGTACTGAATTTAGATGGTGGCGGGTGACACTCATTGGGACACTGATCTTTTACCTAATTCTTTTGCAAGGTTTAACCGCATTGCTGTTGCTCGCTGCTGGTGCCCTTGTGTTCATCTTTTGGGCCATCACTCGTTGGGAGAACAAAGGATACAAATGGAGTCTTGTAGGACTTCTAAGTTTCGCCATAATTTCCAGCGCGCTTTACCTGGGCCTCTTCTTGTACAACTTTCAGCAAAGCGACCAGATTGATTACAACCACTTGGAATATGCTAGTGCGGATGGTGAAGTCTATCTGCATATTCGAGAAAATCAGCAGCGCGAAAATGGTCACTTCATCTGGACATATGTCGCCATGGACGAACTTCGAGAAGCATGGAATAAGCGAAGTAACATCGACTTTGATGGCCTAGATGAGAACAAGCAACCTATGCATTCTACGCTTATCCGTTATCTGGCCTCTAAAGATCTTCGAAAGGATCGTGCTGGTCTCACGCAACTCACTGAGGAAGAGATAAGAGCCGTAGAGCAGGGTCTGACCAATGTGCGGTTTCTCGATGGGAAAAACCTCTCGGATCGATTGTACGAAACCGTCTGGGAACTTGAACAAGTTCAAAACGACGGAAACCCAAGCGGGAATTCACTTGCTCAGCGCTTTGAATTCTGGTCTGTTGGCTGGAGCATTCTCCAAAAAAATGCCCTCTTTGGAATTGGGCCTGGCAATTTAGTCATCGCCTTCGATCAAGCTTATGAGATACGCGAAAGCGAATTGGCCGTCAAATACAGAAAACGAGCCCACAATCAATACCTTACTCATCTCATTTCCTTCGGATGGATAGGGGGGCTATTCATACTAGGAGGCTTTTTTCATGCTTCGTTAAGAGGGAAGAAGAGTTTACTTTCCATGTCCTTCTTTGTGCTTTGGATCGTCTCATTTGTGAACGAAGACACGCTAGAAACTCAAATTGGAGCTAGCTTCTTCATTTTTTTCCTCTGTTTATACGCCTTCAATAAGATCGGCCATAAAGACGATGCTTAATCCGCTTTTCCTTTCCTGCACATTCATCTTCCTACTGAATCGCTTGAGTGAATACTACGTCTTCTATGTAGCCCTTATAAACTCCTATCTCGATGACTTGATGCTGGTGCCAATTATCTTGGGATTGGCTTTAGCAGCCATGCGCCTCATCATTCACGCCTCTTATCGCTTCAGCTTATGGCAATGCATTATGAGCACGCCTCCTTTCTGCGGCGACTCTACTACTACCACTGCACTTGCGAGTCCTGCAATGATTCTGTTTCGCAAGGGAAAATTCTCTTTCTCCGCCTTTTCTTCATAGAGATGTTCAGAAATTAAGAGGTCTGATTCGGCGATGTCTAAAGCTATCCTAGCATTATCAGGAGGGTAGGTCTGGCCCAAGCCATGAGCAAGAACAGCCCAGTTTTCTAGCTTGTTGTCTAATGAAACTCGATGCGCACAAGTGTCGATGCCCAAAGCCAATCTGCTTGCTATAACCACATCCAAATTCACAGATTGCTCAATTAGGCTTCGACAAAAGTCTCGACCGTATTTTGTGCTTCGTCGGGTTCCCACGATAGCCAATACCGGTCTTGAATCAATAAGGGCCTCCCCCTTTGAAAAGAGTACGATAGGTGCATCGTAGCATTGGCTCAAACGCAAGGGGTAATTTTCTTCGCCGTACAAATAGCAGTGAACGTTCTGGGTCTTTATGATTTCAATTTCCCTTTCGAAAGAACGAAGTGAAGGAGAAGAGTTCAAAGCCTTTGCGATAAAAGGCGGCATTCGTGTTCGATAATAGGCAGGTTTGGAAGCATAATCGAATACTGATTTTGCACTTCCAAAGGACTCAATAAATTAGCGAGCTCATACATTACCAATGCCTTTCACAGACCGCAGTGAAAGACTATAGCGTAAACTTTCTTCATTCATTTGGGCTAACTATTAGCCCCAAAAGAAAAATTACTTCAAGAAAAAAAGGGAATGAAACTAATCGTTCATAAAGCCGAGAGCTACTAAAACACAGCCCGACCTGGGCATGTCGAGGTACTCCTCTTCCGACTTAGGAACCATGATGGTAACCGTGAGATCTTGGGTAGAATTGACCATGAAGTCAAATGCACTTTCTCCTTTTTCAGAGCTATCGTACATCAACTGATCATCTCCATCCTTCACTCTAAAAAAGACGCCATCTTCAAGGCTCCCATGCGAACAAACCAATAGGCGGTATTGCTGCTCTGAGTAAAACGTCATCTTCAAATCCGCTGAATCGCCTTCAAAAAGTGTAGTAGTTTTCACCTGTCCATTGTTCACGTATGGCTCAAGAGCCGGCAAACACTTGCGCTGGGTGAAGAACTTACATTGGGAAAAGGATTCTATTGCTCCCAATAGGCAAAACATAAAGACGATGGCGTAACTAAGTTTCATGCTATTGATCTATGTAAGCGTTCCTTAATTTTTTTGCTTTCGCTGCAATTTCTTCCAGTTGCTCGCGCGACATTAGAACAGTGATTTTCTTGCCAACTCGAATCACCCCGTGTTCATCAACTGAATAGGTTCCGGGCTCGCGTTTTTCCTCTAGGGCCATGAACAAGCCGAGCAGCTCATTCACACCGTTCTCCAATTCGTCCATGGTACCGTCGGTATTTTGAATCGCCAACAACTCAGATAAGTGCATGGCAGAATATTTCTGTTCGGCCACCCGCTTTTCAAGAAGTTCATTTTTCTCTCCGTCGGTAGCTAATGAAGTCGCGATGTACAATCCTTCAATCCAACCTCCTGCTAATACGTAACTCGCAACCTTCTCTCTTTCCGCCTCCTCCAATTCAGACTTTGCAGTCCAATAGGCCTCGGATATAATGTTCAAAATTGAATCTCTTCGCTCCAAATTCAGCTCGATACGCTCTGCGATTTCTGCTGTAAAAATCCCTGAGAGGTTCAGTTCATCGCCCAAGAATCTTAAGGCAGCGAAGTACTTCACGCATTCTTCTTGCTGCTGAAAAATATTGCAGTAGCTCATGTCCACCAAGTAGGCGCCTACGTTCACTGCTTGAGCAGAACTTGTGACATAGTTCTTAGAGTTCTCTGCGGGATTCAGGATATCTTGCCGGTAGTTTGCCCCTGCTTTGTGCATGAGCACCGTTGTCTCCATAGGAGATGGCAACGAGTAAAATATACTTCGTGCTTTGTTGTATTTCTTCTTGTCTTCTTCGTCGAAGGAAGCGCTGTCAAAACC
>CAXAIH010000098.1:0-7358 GCA_963968755.1 uncultured Flavobacteriales bacterium | reverse complement strand
GCTTATATTCCTGACGCAACTTCCTACCTCATTAACAGAAGTCCGAAAAACGTTGAGTTTGCCATCCAAGCTAAGGACCAAGGTGTGCAAGCCTTTCTTAGCAAACCTTTGTTTGAGTGGGTCTTAGAGAATTTGGTAAAGAACGCCATCGATTCTATGGAAGGGAAAGGGAGTATTCGGGTCGAATATGGAATGGATAAGGAAGGTGCTTTTATCGATGTTCATGATACTGGAAAAGGAATTCCAGTGAATAAACGAAAGACGGTTTTTGAGCCTGGATACACCTCGAAGAAGCGAGGGTGGGGCTTAGGCCTTTCCCTTTCTAAGAGAATTGTTGAGCAGTATCACAAAGGCAAGATTTTCGTGAAGTCATCTAGATTGGGAGAAGGTACCACCTTCAGAATCATTCTTAAAGCCTGATGGCAGGCATTTACATTCACATTCCATTTTGTCACATGGCCTGCCCGTATTGCGACTTCTATTTTTTGACCAACAAGAAATGGAAGGAACCTTTTTTGGAGGCACTTCTTGAAGAACTTCCAGAGAGATCAGATGAAGTTACCACCTCCTTGGCTAGTATATATTTTGGAGGAGGAACCCCCAGTATGCTGAATCCAGGGGAAATGGAAAGGATTTTAACTGGCATCCGACAACATTACATCATCGACGAAAAAGTAGAGTTGACGCTAGAAGCTAACCCAGAGGATTTGACGGAACAGAATCTGGATTCTTGGCAATCTCAAGGCTTCAATCGTTTGAGCATCGGCGTTCAAAGTTTGAACGATAAAAAGCTCAAAAGCTTAGGCAGGAATCATTCATCACATGAAGCCGTTGAAGGTATTCGGCGAGCTCAAGAAGCGGGCTTTTCTAATATCAACGTAGATCTAATTTTCGCGACAAGTCCTGAAGAGGGTTTTACAGAAGATCTGAATCAGTTTCTTGCGCTGAACGTACAGCATATTTCGGCATACGGCCTAACAGTTGAAGAAGGTACTCCCTTGGCGCAGTCTGTTGGTAAGGGAAGAAAAACATTGGTGGAAGATCAAGAGTATCGCCGTCAATTTCTGCAAATACACCAGACACTAGGGGCCTCCGGTTTTGAGCATTATGAGATTTCAAACTATGCCCTTGATGGTTATAAAAGCCGCCACAATTCAGCCTACTGGAACCGTACGAGTTATATAGGTTTAGGGCCTTCGGCCCATAGTTTCTCAGAAAACGAACGTCGATGGAATGCCGCGAATCTGCCAAAGTATTGTGAAAACCGCGAGTACGAAGTGGAATGCCTGAGTGAGTATGATCGCTATAACGAAATGCTGATGACAGGTTTTCGTCAAAAGCAAGGACTTGACTTGGAACTCATGAGAAAAATCTTCTTGGATAAGACAGAGGATTTGTTGCAACAATCTAAGCCCTTCATAGTGAAGAAATTGATGGAGATTGAAGGCAACTTCCTTCGTTTATCTTTGGAGGGCATGCTGCTCTCAGATCACATTTGCAGTGAACTATTTTGGATAGATGAAGATTGAAATTGAACACTTGGCTTCGACTTACCAACTTGATTTGGATAAGCCGATTGATATTTCACTAGAACTGGAAAACCAGTCTTCATTAGGGGCCTGGTATTTACCTCCTCCTGCGATAGAGGCAGTGAGAAGTCCAGAGTTCATTGGAGAAGTGAGTGAGGGTTCTCCGGTCAATTTCCGGAACATACTTTTTAACCCGCACGCTCATGCGACGCATACGGAGAGTTTGGCTCACATTTCTACTGAGCAGGTTCACGTGAATGACATTTTTTCGACGTATCATTTTGTTGCTCTTCTAATGAGCTTCACCCCGAAAGACGATGGAGAAGCTAATATGGTTATTTCGGCTTCGGAAAATGACTTGAAGCGAATTGAAGACTCAGGAGCTAAAGCCTTTATTATTCGAACACTTCCAAACACACCTGAAAAGAAATCAAAGAATTATAGTCATTCGAATCCACCCTATATGGAGCGTGATTTTGTAGTGTCTCTCCGCGAAATGGGGATCCAACATTTGTTGATTGATCTTCCTTCTATCGACGCGGAGGAGGATGAGGGTCTGTTAATAGGTCATCACGCATTTTGGAATTATCCGGATAAGCCGCGTTTGAATGCCAGTATTACCGAGTTCATTTACGTTGACGATAAAGTGAATGACGGCCTGTATTTGCTAAATCTAGTACCCGCGAACATCAAAAATGACGCGGCGATATCGCGTCCAACAATTTACGCGCTAAACCCAAAATGATCCTAATTTCCCATTTTGGGAAAACATCGAAAGGCTAAGTCATTGATTGTCAGCACAATTTTTCCTTGGCACGTTAGTCCTTATAAGGTGTGCGATGAAAACAACAATTCCATTATTCTTCGGATTGTTTACCCTAAGTCTTCTTGTTTTTGGTTTTTCAGTGATGAGAAACCTCGGTTATGGTCACATCATCGAACTGAGATGGTTCAACATCATCTTTTTGGCGGTGGGCATTGGAATGGGAATTCAAATGGTGAAACGCTCCTTTCCAAAAAGGTTCAACTACATGGAAGGACTGAGGGTAGGTCTGAGCATTTCGCTTTTGGCCATCAGTGCCTTTGCCAGTTTTGTTTACCTCGTTGCTTTAGTAGACAAAGGTTTTATGCTGAAAATAATGGAGTCGCAAACAAGTTTTCAATTTTCAAACCCTGAAAAGCTCTCTTTGCTTCAATTGGTTGAAGTCTCCTTACTCGGGCTCATTCTCACCATCCTAATCATGCAATTTCAGCAAGGTTCTTACGTCAGAAGAATTTTTGACCGGATCGGTTAAATCAGGCTGACCGCCTAGAGAACTAAATTCCCAATTCGAAGCTTTAGCTCTTTTCCTGAGCGGTTTCTTCATTCATGATTTCCGTCTGCTTCTGAATAGAAAACTGGTGTAGCAGTTCGAGGAACTGACCAAGAAAGGCCTTGTCTAAGAGGAGGGAATCTCCCAATTTCGACCGACTTTCAAGAATTTCTTTCCATCGATCAAGTTGTAGGATAGTGACGCCATTCTCCTTTTTATACTCGCCAATTTTTTCAATGACAGACATACGATGAGCGAACTTACGAATGATGTCGCCGTCGATGTCATCAATGATGTTTCTTAACTCCTCTAGTTTATTCTCGAATTCAAAATCATCGGAATGTGCCTTCCTGACGGAAAGACTTTCGAGCATTTCAGTAAGCTTCGAAGGTTTTAGTTGCTGCTCCGGATCCGACAAGGCCGCCTCGGGATCCGGATGCGATTCAATCATAAGACCATTCATATTAAGGTCATAGGCCTTTTGAGAAACGAAGGAGAGCATCTCGCGATTTCCAGCAATGTGGCTGGGGTCGCAAATAATGGGTAAATCTGGCCATTCGCTCATGAGCGAAATGGGAATTTCCCACATCGGAAGGTTGCGGTAAACAGAATCACGGTAGACGGAGAAGCCACGATGAACAGCTCCAATTTTTTCAATGCCGGCTCCTTGAATGCGCTCCATCGCACCAATCCAAAGCTTTACATCTGGACTAACCGGGTTTTTTACCAAGACGGTAATTCCTGTACCCTTGAGACTGTCCGCAATTTCCTGAACACTAAATGGGTTTGCGCTGGTGCGCGCGCCAATCCATAGATGCTCATAACCTAATTTGAGTGCAGCTTCCACATGTTGAGCGTTGGCGACTTCAGTGATGGGAACCGTGCCAATTGATTCAGCAGCTTCCTTCAACCAAATCAGGCCTTTTTCACCAATACCTTCAAAGCCGTTTGGGCGCGTTCGAGGTTTCCAAATACCACCACGTAGTGCGTCAATTCTTTGACCTTGAGAAATTTCCTTTGCAGCGCGGTGAATCTGCTCCTCGGATTCAACCGAACAAGGTCCAGTAATAAAGATCGGTGAGCTCGAGTTGGAGAACAGGCTTGAATTTTCGGCACTCATAGAATCACAACAAAGTTATTTAGTCATTCCAGCTCACTGCAATTTTACCCTTGCTGTTTCTGCTTTCGAGGTGGGCGTGGGCTTCTGAAATGTCCTTATACGAGAACAATTTATCAACCTGAGGGTTCAGTTTTCCTTCACGAGTTAATTTCACCACCTCTGAAAGGCAGTTGGCTAGAAGTTCTGGCTTATGATCTCCAATGCGTAACATGTTCACACCGAGCATCGATTGAGACTTCATCAGAAACTTAACTGGACTGTAAAAGCCATAGCCGAAGAGCAATTCCAATCCAGTAAAAAGATTGCCTTTTGATCTACTGGCTGCGCCAAAGGTTACGATCCGGCCGCCATAATTCAAGAGTTTCATCGATTGCTTGAAGACCTTTCCGCCAACAGGGTCAAATACCAAGTCCATCCTCAGGTTCTGAGATCTAAGAACCTCGTAGAAGTCGTTTTTGCGGTAGTTGATGCCCTGATGAACTCCCTGTTTTTTAAGGTATTCGAGCTTTTCATTGGAACCAACTGTGCCATATGTTTCCAGCTGATTGAGCTGGGCAAGTTGACTAAAGGCAGTTCCAACTCCTCCCGCGGCTGAGTGGATAAGGGCTTTTTCGCCAGGAAAGGAATTGGTGACCACATTCATGGAATAGTATGCAGTACAGTACTGGGTTACTAAAGCGCAGGCTTCCCCAACACCTAAATCAGCATCAATTTTTATAACGGCACGTTCATCTGTACAAACGTACTCCGAGTAGGCGCCAAAGCGAGTGAAGGCCAACACACGATCGCCCTCTTTCAAGTCAAGTTTACCCTTGTATTGTTCAATTCGGCCGACCGCTTCATAACCGAGTATTGTAGGTAATGGCGGGCAGTCTGGATAGAGTCCTTTTCGGGCCAATACATCGGCGTAGTTTAATCCAAAGCCCTCGACTTTAATGAGAACTTCACCAGCAGATATTTTTGGGATATCTGATTCTTGAACATCAAAGGCTTTTGAGGCCTCCCCATTCTGTATCAATTTAAGCTGTCGCATTCAAGAGTATTAGAAGAACCAAAGCTAAGCGCTTTGTTCTCTTGATAAATGCTGACTTGGTTTCAACTAGTTCAGAGAAGGTAATTTTCGCCTACTTTTGGAAGGAATTTTGAAAACACAGTACATAAATAACTAACTATGAAATTATTAGCTACCTTTTTAGCATTAGCTTTTGCGCTACCAATCACTTTGGTTGGACAGAATTCATCGCTTTCATTTGATGGCGTCGATGATTATGTCGAAATCGACGATGGCCTTTCGTTTCAGTTTCTAGAGAGCTTGTCCTATTCCTTTTGGGTAAAATCTGAATGGGATGGAAACAATTATGTAGCTGACATAACAGATAATCCTGCAGATTATAACAATGCCGGATTCAGAACCTTCATTGGAACTTTCGGTGGCGGATTTGGAGGAACGAACTTTAACTTCTCACAATACATGAATGGGGAGAACACAAATTTGGCCTTTCCAATTGCATTCAAAAGCAATGAGTGGGTTCATGTGGCATGTGTAGTGGATAAAGTGCGAGAACTGAACAATTCAATGTTCTATGAAATGCGCGCGTATGTGAATGGGGTGATGGTTGACTCGGACACCCTTGAGGTGCAGGGAGCAACTCGCTCAGATAGATTGCTGACCCTCTCGGGGTCAGGCAACAAAGTTCTAGGAGCGCGTTTTACTCTTCAGAACGGGCGTTACCTCGACGGTTTGATGGATGACTTTAGCATTCATGCTCTTGCCCTTACTCAAGCTCAAATTCGCAACATCGTTTGTACAGGAACAACGCCAAACAATGCGAACACCATTTTATACTACGACTTTAATGAAGGAACGGGTTTCTTAAGTGGCGATCAAACCGGAAATGGATTTGATGGCACAAATCAAGGGCCTCTGTTCAACACCTCCCTAGCTCCCGACCAAAACAACATTACCCCAGTGGCTGACTATGAAGCCAATTTGACTCCGCAATCAGTAGATGCCGTTTTTGAAAACCTGTCCGTCAATTATGATGTGGCTTTCTGGACATGGGGAGACGGAACTTTTGACACAACAACTACGAACGCATTTGTATTCCATTCATTCCCTGCTGGAGGAACCTACAATGTTTGTATTGATGCCATCACAGCCTGTGGCAATTCCGATCAATTATGTGAAGACGTGGATATTGAGTGTGATGTTCCTGTAGCGAGCTTCAATTCGCTCGGCGTCGAAATGGAAGTGGCCTTGAATGGTGATGATTCCGAAATAGATTCAGTGTATTGGGATTTTGGAGATGGAACGGGCAGTTCGGATTTTGTGGTCTTTCATGAATATGCAACTCCAGGCATTTACGAAATCTGCATGTACGTCTACAACAACTGCGGAGTAGACACCACCTGTGAAGAGTTCAATGCAGTCCTTCAAAATGTGAGTGAATTGACCTACGGCGGATTCAAAGTATTTCCAAACCCAATTCAAGAAGTGATTCACTTGGAAGTTGCTGATGGCCCAGGTACATTTGATGTGAGCATCTATGACATGAACGGAAGACTCATCTTTAAACAAATCAATAATCGTGGTGCTTCTTTAGACATCAACCGACCAAGACTTTCTTCAGGCGAATACATCATTGAAGTTGCTATAAACAACGAAAGAATGTATGAAAAGCTGCTGGTGAATTAGGATTCAGCCGAAAATCTAAATGGGAGCCCTCTTTCGAAAGAAAGGGGGCTTTTTTATTCTCGGTATAGGAACTCAATCAGCACTTCACCAGCAGCGCCCAAGGTCTGAGCTGATATGCCTTCGAGATCGTCACCATGCGTATGATGGAAGGATCCAAAATCACTGCGCCACGGCTCGTAATGGATGATATCAATGCTTGGGATTTCAGCCAACTGATTGACATAAATGTGATCATCTGTAATGCCGCCAATGGCTTCATTTATGAAGAGCTTTCCGTGGCCAAGGTCGTTGGCGAGTTTCCAGATTTTGTCTTGAAGGGGGCGGGCATATTGTCGAGAAGCATATTCCTTTGGAAAAACTGCATTTGCTGCCCCTACCATATCCAAGAGAACTCCATACTTGGGTTTTTGATAATCAGCTGGAAGGTTCACAGACCAATATTGAGATCCGAGGCACCAACTGTCACTTCCCTCACCAGTCATGCTGCTAGAGGGCTTTCCGTAATCTTCTGCATCAAAAAACACTACGTCGATTCCAACAGCTGGTTTTTTGGGATAAGCTTGAATGCTTCTCATCAATTCTAGGATAACGGCAACGCCACTCGCGCCGTCGTTTGCCCCATCAATGGCTTTGTTTCTTCGTTCGGTATCTCGGTCAGCAAAGGGCCTTGTATCCCAGTGAGCAAAGAGAAGTATGCGCTC
>CAXAIH010000097.1:0-7373 GCA_963968755.1 uncultured Flavobacteriales bacterium | reverse complement strand
GTACACCTTTTAAGGATGAGCGCGATATGCCAATTGGGAGTTCGTTGCTCAGGCCATGGTAGATATCAATCTCTAGCTTTTCTAAAGAATTGAGTATGGTTCTACTTCTCCATATTGGGTGGACTACTTTGCTAAGTAAGGAGCTTGGACCAACTTCCTGAACGTTTGACCATTCAGATCCAAAAACAGACTTTTTGCCTTGCTTCGGATTGAAGAGAAAGAGTTCTTGCTTTTGGTAGGATTCGGCTATGATGCGAATGAGGTCGCGGCTATAGTTGCCCAGACCTGACTTGTTGTGAAATGCTCGCTTAGCATCAAAGCCAATTCTCATAGACCGAAATTAGTCTTTTCAATGAGAATCTTTGCCTGTGGGGCAATTCAGAGAATTTTGCCCGGGGTCTTTGTAGAGCGAAAGCGGTGAATCAAATTGCCTTTTTCGTCAAAAAGATATTTCTCGAAATTCCATCGAATGTCGCCGGTGAAATCTGGATTCTCTACAGAATTTAGCCATTTGAAAAGAGGGTGGATGTCGTCTCCTTTGACAGAAACTTTCTCTGCCATCGGAAATTCAACGCCGTAGTTCTTTTGACAGAAAGAGGCGATTTCCGAGTTCGATCCAGGCTCTTGTTTCCCAAAGTTATTTGCTGGAAAACCAACGATGACCAATTTATCCTTTTTTGACTTATACAGCTCTTGAAGATCTGCGTATTGAGGGGTAAATCCACATTGCGAAGCAGTGTTAACAATGAGGAGCTTCTTTCCTTTAAAATCGTTGAAATCAATTTCTCCGCCCATTAAAGCAGGAACTTTGTAATCGTAGATGTGTTCTTGTGCCATGGCGCTAACGGAAAGTAAAAGTCCTATAATGAGTGCGAGTGATGGATTCATAGTTCAATAAACCCGACTGGTGCGACAATGTTCGTGAAAAACTGGAAGATAGAGCAAGCTAATTTTCTTTAGGTTTGGATCAAATCATTCAAGGTACACCATGAAACTTCTGGAAGGAAAAACAGCCATCATCACTGGTGGTGCGAGAGGGATAGGAAAAGGGATCTGTGAGCTTTTTGCACAAAACGGTTGCAACATTGCCTTCAGCCACATCTCCTCCGATGAGAAAGCACAAGCCATAGCCGCGGAACTCGAAAAGAATGGAGTAAAAGCAAAAGGCTACAAATCGAACGCTGCCAACTATGCTTCCTCGGAGCAACTAGTAGCGGATGTGCTAAACGATTTTGAGACAATTGACGTTCTGATCAACAATGCAGGAATTACACGCGATAATTTGTTGATGCGAATGACGGAAGAGCACTGGGATGAAGTAGTGAACACCAATATGAAATCCGTCTTCAACATGGTAAAAGCTTGCCAAAGAACATTCTTGAAAAACCGCGCTGGCTCAATCATCAATATGAGTTCGGTAGTGGGTTTAAAAGGAAATGCAGGTCAAGCGAATTACTCTGCCTCGAAGGCAGGTATTCTTGGATTTACAAAATCAGTTGCCCTTGAACTGGGTTCTCGCAGCATTCGTTGCAATGCGATTGCCCCAGGTTTCATTGAAACAGAAATGACAGGTGCCTTGGATGAAAAAATGGTCCAAGAGTGGCGTCAAGCAATTCCGCTGAAACGTGGAGGTACTCCTAAAGATGTTGCCCATTTGTGCATGTTCCTCGCGTCGGATATGTCTGCCTACATTACGGGGCAGGTCATCAACGTCGACGGTGGAATGCTGACTTAATAGATCCTTTTCAATGGACATAGGCTTGAGCTATTCGTTTTGGTGGATTCTTCCATCTGCTCTTCTTGCCTTTTTGCTTTCCTATTGGCTGTATCGCAGATCAGCTCAAAACGAAGATTGGCCAAACTGGTTGACGCCGAGCCTATTTGGATTGCGCTTCATACTGATTTTCAACTTGTGCCTCCTATTGTTGGATCCTGTACTCAAATACCTCAGCACCAGCTTTGAAAAGCCTAGCATCATTTTCCTAGAAGACGTCTCAGAGTCTGTTTCCTTTTTAGAAGACAGTGTTTACCTCAATCAATCTTGGCCAGAAGAGCGCAGTTCAATACTCGAAGAACTCTCTTCGAAGTACCAAGTACATGTGCACCAATTCGCGGATGGTTTAATTCATGATTCCAACTCGAGCAGGAAGTTGAGCAACTTCAGTTCGAGTCTGAAGGAACTCTGTGTAATGTACGGTGGCTCTAACGTGGGTGCCATCATAGTTGCGAGCGATGGACAAATAAATCGCGGGCAAGACCCGCTCTATGCGGCCTACGACTTGAGTGCTCCAGTTTATACACTTGGCTTCGGATCCAATAAGAGTCCGAAGGATTTGAAAATAGATGCACTGGAAAACAATTCGGTGGTCTACCTCGGAAACGACTATCCCGTTAGAGTGCGCTTTAGCGCTAGCAATGCTAAAGGCGAAGAACTAAAGCTGTCTCTACACGAGAACGACCGTTTGATTTCAACGAGCAACTATCCACTCGAGAGCAATATGGCAAGTTTTGAAAAGGAATTTACCCTCAATGCTGGTCAAGCTGGCTTGAAGCGTTTGCGAGCCGAAATTGAAGCAATGGAAGGGGAGTGGAGCCTTCAAAACAATGTGGATGAGAGTTTTGTAGAGGTACTCGACGGACGTCAAAAAGTATTGATTATAAGTAGGTCGTACCACCCCGATGTGGCTGCGATTAAGAATTCACTCAGCGCTAGCGATAACTATGAATGTGATGCCTTCACATGGCAAGCCATTCGCGACAAAAATCTGAAAGACCTGAGTGCATCTTACAATATGATCATAGCTCATGAAGTTCCTACCAAGGATGCCGGCTCCATGAGTTTTCTTGAAGAGCTTGTTCAAGAAGGTTATCCTATATGGCTGATCGCTGGATTGAAATCAGATTTACGCTACCTGAATGCCCTCAATACAGGAGTCAATATTGGAACAAACAAGTTTAAGAGCAATGAAGCGGGGCCAGTATTGGACAAATCATTTGACCTTTTCACAACCAACTTCGACGAACGCTGGCTTGAAGAATGTCCGCCCTTAATCAGCCCGTTTGGTGCTTATAAGCAGAGTTTAGGAACCGAAGTTTTTCTAGGACAAAGAATAGGTAACCTCAGAACCGACCAGGCTTTGCTTTATTTTAATGTGAACGATGTGCGAAAACTAGCCGTGCTGTTAGGCGAAGGAATTTGGCGCTGGCGACTCTATGATTATCAGAAAACTGGAGCTCAGGATAACTTCAATCAGCTTATTCGAAAGACAGTACGTTTTCTAGCTAGTAGGGAAGAGAAGAAACGCTTCAGAGTAGGGATAAATAGATTGTACACCGACGTACAGGAAATTCAAATCACTGCTGAGGTCTACAATCAATCTTACGAGCGCAGCACTGAGCCAGAAGTGAGCCTTCTGCTCAGCGATGAAGCAGGAGCGGAATTCCCATTTTCGTTTCAGCCAACTGAAAGTATGTATCAACTTAATCTTGGAAACCTTGAGCCTGGGCTTTATTCTTACCTTGCTAAAACTCAAGTCTCAGGACAGAGTTTCGAACTCAAAGGAGAATTCGTAGTAGAAGAAACCTCCATGGAAAGAGCCGTGGTAAGAGCCGATCATAACCTGCTTGAAAGATGGTCAAGCGAAAGCGGTGGAAGCTTTTTAGAGGTGCGAAACGCTTCTGCACTGCCAGCCACTATTCAAGCTTCGAAAGAGATTCAGGATATTGGCCACACGGAAGAGCGCCTCAAGAAACTACTAGATTTTCGTTGGAACTTTTTTGTCCTATTAGCTCTCCTCAGCATCGAGTGGTTCGTGCGAAAGTTCAACGGGAACATCTAGCCCTTGGAACTTCCACCTAAGTATGTCTCATTTCATTAGCTTTGAGAAAGTTCTCGCTGCATGAAGAAGTTCCTCGTTTTTCTCATCACTTTTTTCTGTGTTTCTCAGCTCTACTCGCAGACCTTAAAATGGCAGCATTTCACCGATTCGATTGTCACCTTTAGCTCTCCTCGTTTGGTGGATTTAAACTCCGATGGTGTTCTAGATATCGTTATGGGCGGCGGCGTAGATGGCGTTCCAACTAACTATGGCGTGATTGCCATCGACGGCGACAGCGGACATACTTTGTGGAATATCAGCACCCAAGATGAGATGTTTTCATGTCCCATATTTCAAGACGTTACTGGCGACGGTGCTCCGGATGTATTCATTGGCGGGAGAAATGCTGAGTTCAAAGCCATCAACGGTGCCACAGGAGTTGAGCTTTGGGAGTTTTTTCCTACCAGCTCAAGTGCAGTACCTCAAGACAGTGGGTGGTACAACTTCTATACGCCTCAATGGATTCCAGATCAGAATGCCGATGGCTTGATGGACATTCTAGTAGCCAATGGGGGAGACCATTCCAAATTACCTCATCAAACAAACCGCGATCCAGGTCATATGATGGTGCTTGACGCAGCCACCGGAAACATCCTTGCTCAAGCTGTAACTCCCGACAGTAGTGAAACTTATCTGAGTCCGATTGTGGTTGATTTCTTCAACGACGGAACCAAGATGATCGTCTTCGGTACAGGCGGAGAACACATCGGTGGTCATCTATACATCGATTCACTCGACAACCTTCTGCACAACGATTTGAATGGGGCAACGGTCTTAATGACCGGAGCAAACACGGGATTTGTCGCTCCACCTGCGGTGGGCGATTTCACCTTGGACAGCATTCCAGACTTGGTAGCACTCTCCTTTAGTGGTGTTGCTGCCGCCTTTGATGGCAGTGATTTGAGTCAACTATGGATGAAAAGTTTTCCTGGAAAGGAAAGTTCCACATCGCCTGTGATTGGGAATTTCACGGGAAGCTTTGAATCGGATGTTTTTCTCACCCTCAACAGAGGTCTCACACCTACCTATTTCGATCATTATCAATATATGTTGGATGGCGGAACTGGAGACGTTGTGTTCAAAGACAGCATTGGAGATTTGGAATTCGCGCCTCCAGTTGCTTGTGATTTTGATCGGAATGGAAGAGATGAACTCTTTTTCAGCATCAATAGAAAAGTAGGAGCAGGCTATAGGAATGAGTTTAGGATCGTGAATTTTGAGACGAACTTAACCTCCAACTTCATGGGCTTCTATACAGGAACCAATTTAACCTCTTCACCATGGATTGGCGATATGGATGCAGACGGTAGTCTTGAAATCATTAATGTGCGCCGAAAAGCCGACATCATTCCGGTGGCCGCAATAGGAATCTACGTGCAGCGCATCAACACCTTTTTTACCGAACCTGCCACAGGAATCGCTTGGGGTCAATACATGGGAAATGGTGGAATTGGTTATTACAATCGTGCCGCTGCTTTTTGCCCCGGTTCAAACCTTCACAGCGCCTTTGCGGCCGCAGGCCCAACCTGCAATTTTGAGAACAACGGCTTTGCGGATGTTTTCCCACTTGGAGGAACTTCACCTTACACAGTGAACTGGTCGAATGGGGCAGTAGGTACCCGTACAGATAGTTTGACCGCTGGAACATATTACGCGCGTGTTACGGACGATGTAGGATGCGAAGTTTGGGATACGGTTGTTGTGGTCGATCCTTTTGAACTTACCATGATCAAGTCCGATGTACAATGTTATGGCGACACAACTGGAGCAGTAGATGTATCGAGCTCAGGTTGCCAATGTATGTTCACGAACTGTCGATTTAGGTGGAGCACAGAGGATTCCGTGCATACCGTTCAGCCTGTTCCTGCAGGAACCTACTACGTGACCGTAACGCATGGAAATGGCTGTGAGGTGGTGGATTCAGTGACTGTTTTACAAGGAGCCAAAATCATCGATACGGTGCAGGTGTCGAATGTTTCATGTGCTGGCGCGAACGATGGAAGTTTGACCGCCCTACCGAGTAATCCTAGCCTAGTAGGGCTTTACTATTGGAACAATGGAGATACGAATAAAACTACAAGCTCACTTGCTTCTGGAACCTATACGGTGAAAGCCTTTGACTACATCGCCTGCCACGACAGTATGACCGTTGAGGTCATAGAGCCCGATTCTTTATTTCATACCAGTAGCTCTCAAGATGTGCTTTGCTACGATTCTCTTCAAGGGCAAATTGTGCTCTCCGCTTCCGGGGGTTGGCCTGGCTATCAATACAGCATCAATGGTGTTTTAGGTTCCGAGTCTTTGTTTGATTCTCTCGCTGTAGGAAGCTATCCTATTGATGTTGTAGATGCCGAAGGTTGCGTGAGTTATGGAGTGGATACGATTGTTATTTCGCAGCCAGATTCCATAAGTGCGAGTTTCGTGATTGGAAGTGATAACGGCTCAGGAAATGGATCCATCTTCTCATCGGTAAGTGGGGGAGTAAACCCTTATTCTTATCTGTGGACACCAGGTGGCGAAACCACAGACTCCATCTACATCTTGAGTTTTGGAGCATACAGTGTTCTTATTACCGACAGCAACGGATGTACTCGAACCTATGCGATGGAGATCAATAGTGTGGAGAGCGTGGAGGAAATTTTGAATGCGAAGATTCTGACCTACCCAAATCCAACGAGTGGTCAATTATTTATTCGGTCAGAGTTTGGGCTTAAAACGATCCGACTATTCAATAGCAAGGGTTCTCTAGTTTCACTTGTTAGTCAGCCTACTGCTGAATTCATTCTTTCTACATCAAGTCTTTCAGAAGGATTATACTTCCTGGAAATAGAAAGCTCAGAAGGCTTGCTTCGAAAGAAGATCATCAAGCTTAATCCTAGGAATTAATCCGCTTGTTCGCAGTCATCTATTCCTTTAAAGTTGAGCCAAACAGAGAACAAGAATTTGTTTTGGCTTGGAGAGAGTTTACCAAACTGATCTATCAATTGGAAGGCAGCTACGGTTCGAAACTGCATTACCATAAATAAGATGCGTACATCGCCTATACGCAACGGCCCAAAAGAGAGAAGTGGGAGAAATCGGGCAGCAATCTTCCAGCCCATGCAAGCGAACTTCAAATGGCTTTGCGCGACAGTTGTATCTCCATCGAAACCTTGTTTCCGATAGAGGTAGTAGATGATCTTCTGAAGCCAACGCTCTTTAGCGAGGGATAAGTGACTCCCAAATATTCTGTACCATTTCGGTTATAAAATTACCCTCCACCTTCCTTTTGCTTGGGCTCGCTATAGGGGCGCGTGCTGGTGAAATGAAGGATACAACCAACTTTCGTAGAAACAATGTCCAGCTCTAGGGCTTGGTCGCTGGTAGGTTTGGGTCACTGAAGTTCGAACGACTGCATCATCGAACTGCTTGGATTCGATCTTGCATTTCGCTGGAATTGGAAAAAAAAAAAAAAAGGACAAATTCTGGGATGGTTACCTCAATGTCCCCTTGGAG
>CAXAIH010000096.1:0-7422 GCA_963968755.1 uncultured Flavobacteriales bacterium | reverse complement strand
ACTGTGGTCGTAGGTGCTGTTGTTGAGATTAGCTGTCAAGCTCATATTCTGTTCTTGGTACACGCCCAAACGCAACCAGAAGAGCTCGTCGATGTTCAGCGAAATCACACTCAGCCAAACCAAAGTAAATACGGCGGCAGTTCCTGAGAACAAACCTAGTAGTCCAGGCCAGATGTTCTGCCTCTCTTTGGGGAATAGACGGATGGCCGCTTCCCCTAAGAAAAAAGGCGCGAAAACGACAAGAGTGAAGTTGGACAATACAGCTAAGCTGAAGAAGAAGGCACTTATGCCATAACGGACGTAAGCTGTCGATAGTCGAACGCCCGGTTTCCGGATAAGGAAATAGATACCGATCAGTAGGTACAAGCTAGGAAGCACATTGTAGTTAATGGTGTACACCAGGTGTGTGGTGAAAACCAAGCCTGAAAGCAGAACTGCTGGGAGCAGGAAGTTTGAGCTGAAATACTCGCGAAGGATGCGATAGGAAGTGTACACCATGCCCGATATCACGGCTAGGTGACCAAGACGAGACCATAAAATGCTTGGTTCTGAAAGTAGATGCAACCACAGACTAGCCGAGAGGTTGGTACCCAATCGGACAGCCATCATGTAGTTCAAAAAGCCATCGCTGATGTACCAAGCAGTGAGAATGCGTCTTCCTTCGTCGGTAAGATCAAAACCTTGCGGAAGCCAGTAAAGGCTGAAGCTCACAAAGCTGATCATCAAAGCGGTCTTTGGCCAGCGTATCTTTCTTCCTGTGAGATAATAAACCAGCATGTAGAGCAGTCCGCTGAAGAAAACGCTGAGCGATAAAAGTTGAAATACCAAAAGCAGCGTCGCATCCGTTTGGTTGAAACTCAGGTGGTACCGGGAGGCTAGCAGAATTCCTACTATGGGTAAGATATATAGTCGGATGTTTGAGGAAAACTTACGCTCTAGAAAGGTGATGAGATCAGCGACAAGTATTCTGCTGTCTTCGCGAAATCGCCAAAGTTTTTCAAACCAGAATTGCTTGTTCATTTAGAGCTGCGCTAAGTATCAAAAGTAGCCATTTCTAGATGTGATTGACGTAGTATTGCAAGGCATTTGAAGCACAATAACCCAAGCATTTGATTCGAGAGCTTTTAGATAAATTGATGAACTCAGAAATGGGAAGAGGTAGCCTTGCTGCGCTCTTATTGCGTTCACTTGCGCTCGTGATTAGCTTCGTTACGGTGCTCTTCATCTCCCGAAATTTTTCCGCCAAAGAACTTGGAGTATTCACTCTTGTGCAGAGTGTGCTCATGATCATGATTAGCATTGGCCGCTTCGGTATGCACCAATCAATGATCAAAAGAGTTGCCGTAAACAAAGCCAAAGAAAATATCCTAGGAATTCGCAGGGATTACCAGAATGCGCTCATCATCGCTTTGAGCGTTAGCCTCTTGATTGTTGCCTTGAGCTTCCTAATGAGCCCTCTTGTTGGAGATCGTTTCCTTCCCGACATACAAGGAAGTATTTACCTCAGCGCCATCGGACTTTCGGTCTTGCTGCTCGTGTGGCGCGACATCAATGTAGCTAGCCTTCGTGGTTTAAAGGCAATCTCAATTTCTGTCTTTCTGGAACAGGCTTCGATTCATCTGTTCACTTTGCTGTTCTTGCTTATCATCTACTTTGCAATAGAGCCTGAAGGAGCCATTCTCAATGCCTATTTCCTCGCCATTCTTACGGCCTTTTTGATCTCTCAGTTCTTCTGGTATCGAGAGACCAACAAACTTGATCGTACAAAAGGAGAGGTAGATTTCACACGAAAGCAGTTGGTGAAATTGTCTTTTCCCATGTTGCTTTCTAGCTCTCTCTTGATGCTGAATCAGTGGATGGACAGTTTGATGCTCGGCTATTTCTTAAATGAAGAGGAGGTCGGCCTATACAACGTCGCCTTGCGGATTTCCAATCTAGTGATGATTCCGCTCTTTGCCGTGAATGCAGTGGCGGCGCCTAAGTTCGCTGAAGACTATTCTAAGGATGGTGGTTCTTCTTTGCAACACACCGTGAGTCAAGCGAGCAAAATGATTTTTCTGCTCTCCATACCAATTGTGATTGTTCTGGTCGTACTCGGCGAATTCGCTCTGTCGATTTTTGGGGAAGAGTACATCGTCTCTTATCTGCCTATGCTCATTCTGCTCATTGGGCAAGCCGTGAATGTCTCGGCGGGTTCTGTCATGAACCTCTTGCAAATGACTGGCTATGAGAAGCTTGGGAATAGAATTGTGTTGGCTTCCACGGTCACAAACATTGCCATGAACGTAATACTCATTCCTCTCTATGGAGCCATTGGTGCTGCCATCGCTACTTCCAGCAGTTTGGTGGTTTGGAATCTTTTGGGATTAATCTACGTATGGAAGAAGCTGAAAATCCGAAGCTTTTATTGGCCTTTTCGAAGTTGATCTAAAGCTTTGAGCTTCTTGTTCTGGTACTTGCTCAAGATGTGATAGGGCTGTTGTCGGCTTCCAAAAGATCTGAAGAACTTCTCAATTGGCTCAATCACACTTCCTTCAAAGTTGAAGACATCCACATGTTTCTGCGCCTCTAGGATAGCTTGGAATATGAGGTAGCTGAAAGTTCCGCTTCCTTTCTTAGTTGGGTCAGTTGCGCCAACTAAATAGTAAGCTTGATGTGCGTCCCAAAGGAGTAGAATGCCTGAAACGATCTGACCTGCTTGTTCAATGTACAGTAGTTTCGCCTTTCCTGCATTTAGGATCGGTTGAAAGCGTTTTTCAAAGGCTTCAAAAGAATATCCCACCTCTTTTCCTTTTTGCTTGTAGTCGATAAGTTTTAAGCGATGCAAGTCTTCAAGTGAATCACCTTCAATGAGCTTCAGGTCGTTTTTAGCAGCCTTATTTAACTCTCGTCGTATGTTTCCATTGAAGCCCGCTCTCAAGTCTTCTTCGCTTAGCTTTAAGTCGAGAAGGTAGGTGTACTGTGTCGTTTGCTCGAAGCACAACCACTTGAATGGCAAATGGTTTTGAATGCTTGGATATAGATTGCAGGCAATGGCATCGTGCTTTGGAAGTTTGGCGTATAATTCTTCAATCACCTTCTTTTCAAAGGAAAGTTTAGCGTATTCTTTCTGGTCTTTTGGGTGGAACAACCAGGGACCTCCGTACGGGTTCAACCACATTTGAGTGATTTTGGTGAAGCCCATCTTTTTGCGCTTCGCGAACACCCACAATCCTTTGGGGTCGTTTACATCACCACTCAGCACCAAATCCCAAGCATCATCGTCGAAGCTTTCAAACCATATAGCTTGATAGAAAATAGGGAGATCAAATTTCTCTCCCAGCTTCCGAAGAATTTCTAGTTTTTCCATTTCGATGCGACCAATCTAGGTTTTCAACCGATTCCAAAATTGCTTTCCACTCTAAATTATCCACTTTCTGTTCTTGGTGAGCATGAATGTCTGGAGAAATGGCTCCTGCACGCTTTTCACAAGACCCATCAATGAAATGTGCGAGCTCATGAAGCTTTCCTTCGTTCAAATCTTCGTAATGTGCGAACGAAACATCGTGACTTTTTGGTACGTCCTCCAAAATTTGTCGCTCAAGTCCGTGTATCTGAAGACTCAAGCGTTCAATCAGCTCCAGCTGGGCGAAGTCTGAATAGTTCTTTGGTTGGCTTGACCAAGCTTGACTTGCTTCAATTCCCAGAGAACGTCGCATTAAGAGCATGGATTGTAGACAGTATTCGGGTTTTCTAAAGTTGATGATGAACTTGCCTTTCGGGAAAATCTTTGTCAAGAGCTGAAGGCGTTCTGCGAGAAGTAAGTTCTTCACTAGAAGAGGCGCATCAAAAGATTTGGCCAGAAAGTAGAGATTCGCCTGAATCGATTGCATCTGTTCAGTACTCAGTTCGTTTCCTTCGAAGTAGCGTTTGTTTTTCGGAAGGTAGTTATACCAGAATGGCCCGCATTCGCTGGGTGCATGCAAACCTTGTTCGTGCGTCCTTCCGCCCATAGAGCCAAAGGATTGATGCGGAGCTTGGCCAAAACGATTCAAGCTCTTTTTTACGCCCAGTCGAAAGTTCGTGTGATACAGGTGAATTTGATTGTCGATGTATGAAACGCGATATCGATTGCTGAGCTGTTGATACAGAAGCGTTGACCCTGAGCGAGGAGGACCCAAGATGAAGCAAGGCGAAAAGTCTTCTGGAACCTCAAATGCAGCGGGCTCCAAAGCCTTGTACAAAGGACTTAGCTTCTCGTTGATGCGTCCTTGAATGAAGAAAGAATTGAGGTAGGCCGTGTTCATTTCGACTGCAAAAATGTGCAAATGAAACCGATTGGTTGAGCTCAGTTGCAGAACTCCTTTAGTTTTGGCAATCGAAAAGCCGATGTCAAGCATTACAGTCAAAGTATTCAAGAATTATACTGCCGAGAGGAAGTACGTCCTAGATGTTCTCTTTGAGGAGTTTCTTGGCTTGACCTACCAGCTCGAATGGCACACGGATAAACACTGGCAGGTGGAATTTGAGGACAAAAAAGTCATTTTTCCTGATCTGTTTTTTGGAGAACAATCGGAGGATAGAGCGCTCAGCTATAAAGACGCATCACAGCTAGAATTTAGAGAGAGCTGTAATACCTTCTGCATGTTTGGTGAGGAGGGAGTAGAGAAGGAGGAAGGCCAACTTCGCTTTAAGGCCGACTTTATTGCTTCCGCTTTTGTCTTGCTTTCGCGCTTGGAAGAAAATGAATCTCCTCTCGAAGATCGATTTGGTAGATTTCCGACAGCCGAGCTCCTAGTGAAGAAGGCTGGTCTCGAAAAACGGGCTCTAGTCAATGAGTATCTCGAGGTCTTGTGGACATCACTGAGAGAGTTGGGCTTTAGCGGAAAGCGAGCAGAAAGAACTTATCAGCTCAACCTGAGTCACGACGTAGATCAATTTAGGAGGTATGATTCTTCCGGGAAGTTGATTCGAGCACTTGGAGGGGATTTGATTCGACGGAAAAGTGTGGGTGCTTTTCTGAAGACAGTTAAGCGCGTATTGGCGGTGCGGGCGGGCCGAGCCAAAGATCCCTACGATACCTTCGAGTTTATCATGGATGTTTCGGAGCAAAACAAGATCAAGTCTTGCTTCTACTTCATGTGTATGGAATCCGGTGAGTTCGATTGGCGCTATAACATTGCAGATCCGAAGGTTCAAGCAGAAGTCGATCGTATTTTACAACGCGGACATAAAGTGGGAATTCATCCGGGTTGGGATACCTTCTTGGATGAAGCGCGCATGCAGGAAGAGCTGAAGCGCGCACGCAAGGCTTATCCTAAGCTGCGTGAGGGACGGCAGCATTATCTGAAGTTCCGTTTTCCAGAAACCCTCAATTTGCTTGAAAATGAATTGGAAACAGATTCCAGTATGGGATTTGATTCGGGCTATGGTTTTCGCTCCTCTGTGTGTTATCCTTATCCACTCTACCATTTCCAGGAAAGAAGAAAGAGCACGCTTATAGAGCACCCGCTTGTAGTGATGGATACGGCTTTGGGACATGTATCGGAACCAGCCGATTTCAGGAAGGCCTGCTTAGAAATGAAATCAGAAGTTTTAAAGTATCAAGGGGAACTGGTTCTTTTATGGCATCCCAACAACCTTTGGGTGCATGAATGGAGCAAGATCGGCTCCATCTATTCGGATCTTATTGGAGAATTGAGTACTACAGCTTAAGCTCTCGGAAGAAAGCAAAGGCGATTGCTAGGCCAAGGAAAAGAAAGGCGTACATCAAACCTTGTTTCGCAAGTTCAGCCGTTGCCGTAACCTGCTCATTGAATGGCTTTGCAATGTATGCTTCGGCAAGTCTTCCAAGTCGTTCGTCAATATCCGTTTTTAGCACATAAGCCTCGTTCAAGTCATTTTGCGTGTCTTCCGAAGCGGCTTCACTGCCTTCGCTGGCCAAGTACTTTTTCCGGTTTTCGCGTAGAAGTAAGATGTCCTCTTCCAATCTGCTGCTCGTCGTGCTTAGAACAGATTTTTTGTTCTCGTAAAGTTTATTTACCAAGTTGTTGTCGGCCACTGTTTTCAAACAGAGCTCCTGCAATTTTGGAAGGAGTGTTGGGTCTTCTGTTGAGCAACTCAAACGCACACAATTGTTGATGCGGTTGTCCATATACTCTTCAGGAACTTTAAAGTCTTTCGCTCTTACTAAAACTTTAACGTCTAGGCTTTTAAGTTGAGCTAAGTCCTCCGACTGAAAGCCAGAAAGTTCTGATAGGTAAGCGAAGTTTTTCTCATTTACTGCACGACTGATTTCGTCGAGAATCTCCTTCAAGCGATTGTGCTCCACGAGGTCGCTGCACAGAATCAGTTCTGATTCATATTTGGGCGCTCTATTGCTTTCTAAGAGTGAACCAAGGACTCCACCAACAACAAGTGCGAGAATTAAAATGATGAAGTTTCTTCGTAGAAATTTGAGGATTTCCAAGAGCAATTCACCTAGCGAGATATCTTCTTTCATGCTTGAAGCAAAGAAAATAAAACTAATGAGTTTAATTTGCCCCGAGAATGACCAAATCTGAGCTCTTTCGTAGAACGGTAAATGATCAGCGCGTGCGCTTGGTTTTTCTACTCCTTGCAGTCTTCATTTTTTGCGACTACGAATATGAGTCCTTCATCTACGAGCGCTATGCCTATGCAGGTTTCGGTTACGAGCCAGACTTTGCAAAAACGCTGACCAGTTATAGTTTGTTGGTGATGGGCTTGGGCTTCTTCTTTCTCAGAGGGAGTAGGATGTTGAAGGCCGTAGCCGCACTTTTCTTCATCTTTCTCTTCATACCGAATCTCGTCCTTTATCAATACATGGACTTGCCTTTGGCCTTTATCATCGCCATCACCTTCTTCATCTTAATCCTGTGTAATCCCGGTAAAACCTGGCGCATACCGAAAGGAGGAGTGCTTATGAAACGGCAACACGGTCTATTTTTCCTGCTTTTGGCCATTCTGATTTCTGTTCCCTTCTTCTTGACTTATTCCATCAACTGGAATCCGCAGCTCTTCTTATTAGGTGAACTTACCTATGTCGTTCGCGAGGAATCTCATGCGAGAGGAAATCCATTGACCACCTATTTATTTAACCCCTTATTTAAGGTGCTTCTACCACTGCTGGTGGTGTATGGATTAAAGGAGCGTCAGTTCTATTTGAGCGCTTTGGGCTTCGGATTGATCATGTTGCTCTTCCTTGCCTTACCGCACAAGAACGTTTTTTTCAGTGTCTTCGTGGTGCTGTTCTTCTATTTCTTCAGCGATCCATTGAAAAAGGTGGGGATCTTTATTTTCGGATTTCTCCTGCTCGTGCTTGTAGGAAAGACGATGGTGGTATTTCAAGATCAGCTCTTTTTGGAGTCCGTTTTCTACCGCAGGTTCCTTATGCTTCCTGCTTATTTAAATGTGGTGTACTAC
>CAXAIH010000095.1:0-7462 GCA_963968755.1 uncultured Flavobacteriales bacterium | reverse complement strand
ATTAAGTTCTCAGCGATAAAATTCATGAGATAAAATTTGTCTTAGCGTATTTTAAAATGGCGGCAAATATAGCTTTTTGATACAAGAAATTACCTGCCTTTGGACTCCGACTAATTCTCTTGAGAATGAAGGAATTATCGCTTAAAACCTAAGCCCCATTTCAAGGGCAATTCGATGCAATCGCGCATTGGTGACAACCGTGTTGTTCCAGGAGTCAAAACTTGAGGTCACATTGTAGTAGCGATGGCATAAGGAGAATGAGAGTGCCATATGAGTCGTTGCCTGAAAATCGAATCCAAGTCCGTTCCGTGTGGTAAGACCGCTGAAGCCATTAATCGGCATGCCTCCGGAAATAAGTGCACTTAGACTATTTGTCTCTTGGTATCGACCAGCGCCCGCTGCAATGTATGGGGAGAAACGGCGCTTGTTAATGTTGAGTTTCATTTCAGCAAGAAGGGGCAAGCCTATCCTGTTCATTCTTTCAAAGGATGCTTGAAGGCCAATGAAGATGTATGGGTTAAATCGGTAGCCCATTCCTAGAGAATAGGCGGCACCTGCTCCTGCAAAATAAACACCCCCATTAATAGGTGAAGAAGACGACATGAGTGCGAGCGAAAAGGAGCTTTCAAATTTCGACCTCAAATGTTCTCTTGACGAAATGCTTGTGTTTGGTTCTTGATTGGGAACTCTTACGTTTCTACGAATTTTTTGAACCCCTGAGAAAGCAGGGCTTATAGTGTCGCCATTAAGTCTAACGAATAGGACTTGCTCATCCATAAAGCGAATAAAGCTGCCGTAAATTATACTTCCGCTAGTTTCTACCAAAGCATCGCTTACTCCAGTTTGGCCAAAGGATTGAGCGACCGAACAATAAATGAGGAGAAAAAGACTTATTAATGAACGCACATTTTATCTTTTGTTCCCTAATTTAGACACAAATTAAGCGCAATCACCCATGACAAAGCAAAAATTCCTTCCAATTCTTGTGGCACTTTTCTTAGCGATCGGCCTAAGTTCCTGCGAAGATAAAGTAATTCAAGAGGTTACCTACGAGGCAAATGTGCCGCTATATATGACCTACGATGAACTCTATTCATCCATTAAATATTCCAAGACGCCTGAAATCCTTCAGCACCCTGGTAAGATTTACTATTTCAAGAATTTTCTTTTTGTTGGTGAACGCACGAAAGGTGTTCACATTTTCGATAACGCAAATCCTACCTCGCCACAAAAGGTCGGATTCATCAATATTCCAGGGAACAACGACATCGCTATTCGTGGTAACCACTTGTATGCCGATTGTTTCACTGATTTACTTGTGTTCAGTTTGGATGACCTTGAAAATATGGAGATGGTCAACCGAGTTGAAGATGTATTTGAGTACACCATTCCAGAATACGACTACGCTTACCCTTTAGCTGAAATCGATGAATCGAAAGGAATTGTAATCGGTTTTAACTTGGAAGAAATCACGGAGGTACGTGATGTTAATCAGCAGTATTATCCAATGTATTTCCCTCTTGAAGGCGATATGATGCTCGCTTCCTCTTCCTCACAAGCTTCATTTGGTGGAGGCTTTAACAGCAATTCTGGCGCTTCCAGAAATGTGGGTAGCGCTTCAGAAGGTATCGGTGGCTCCTTCGCCCGTTTTATGGTGGTTGATGAGGTGCTTTATGTCATCAGCAATGAAAATGAAGTAAGCTTTTTCGACATCCAAGACGAAAGCAATCCAACCGCAGCTGGAACCTTTGAGCCTGGTTGGAACATCGAAACTCTCTTCTATAATGAGGACCACCTCTTCATCGGGAGCAATTCAGGGATGTTTGTATACGATATTACCAACAGAACAAATCCAAACTACATTTCGCAATTTATACATGCCGATGCTTGCGATCCTGTTGTGATTGCAGATGATGTGGCCTACATCACCTTAAGATCTGGAGGCACTCGTTGCCCTGGATGGTCTGACCAAATGGATGTGGTAGACATTCAAGATATTACACGACCTATGCTTCTCAAAACCTATCCAATGACAAACCCTCACGGTTTGGGCGTTGACAGCGATGCTGACTTGGTATTTGTTTGTGATGGAGCGGAAGGACTGAAGGTGTTCAACAACAGCAACTTGCTCAACATCGATGGAAATATGGTTCAGCACAAAACAGGTCTCAATACCTACGACGTAATTGCCTTGGATGGAGTTCTCTTCCTAATTGCAGAAGATGGTCTTTACCAATATGACTACTTCAACCCAACTCAACTAAACGAACTTAGTGTGATTCGCATTGGTGAGTAATTGTAAATAAGATTGATAAAATTAAGGCCTCCAATTGGTGGTCTTTTTTTTTGCCCAAAAAACTCTTGAATCAGTTCTTCTTAGGCTGATCGCTTGAAGGTTCTTGGTCAACTTCTAGCTCAGGCTTTTGAACCGGCTCATACTTGGCCATCTTCTCTGTGATGTAGTTGATTACTTTGTCCATCAAGTGCACACGGTCCTTTCCTCGCACGTTGTGCGGATGCATTGGGTATAAGAAGAAATCCAGTTGCACACCAGCCTCCACAGATTTTTTAAGCATGTCGATGCTGTGCTGCGGTACGACTACGTCGTCGATGGATCCGTGAATGAGCATTAAATCTCCTTGAAGAGAATCTACCTTGTTGAGTAAGCTCGATTTGGCGTAACCCTCCGGGTTGTCCTGAGGACGATCCATATAGCGTTCCGTATACATGATTTCATAATACTTCCAATCGATTACCGGTCCGCCTGCGACACCTACCTTGAAGGTTCCCGGACGTTTCACCATTAGGGAAGTGGTCATGAATCCGCCATAACTCCAGCCGTGCACGGCAAGACGATTGCTGTCTACGTAGGGCAAGCCTTTAAGATATTTTACGCCGAGAAGCTGGTCATCCATTTCTACCTCACCTACCTGTCTGAAGATAACTTGCTCAAAGGCCTTTCCACGATTTTCGCTCCCACGCCCGTCAATAGTGTAAATGAGATAGTCGTGTTTGTTCGCCATATAATTCATCCACATGGGTGCACCACCTCTCCATCTGTTGGTCAGCAGCTGTACTCCAGGACCATTATATACATAGAGTAATACAGGGTAAGACTTGCTCGAGTCGAAAGATTCTGGATAAATCATCCGCGTATTGAGAAGTATGGAATCTTCGGTATACAAATGAGAGAATTCAATTTTCCCAAAAGCCAGATTCTCAAGTGGATTGTCGTTGTGCATTAAAGTGTCTCTCACCATAGAATCCAAATCGAGAATGTAGATGGTTAGTGGGTTCTTCAGAGAAGTATGATTGATGATGAGTGCATTTGCTTCAGCATTATAGGAAGCGCTGTGTACGCCTTCAGCCTCGGTGATAAGCTCTTGCTTGAAGTTGTCTATTGAACTTCGGAAAATTTGTCGATTCAAGCCGTTGGCTGTTGAGGCCGTATAGAAGAAGCTTTTGTTGTCGGAAGAAAAGCCAAGAAATTGGTCGGTTTGATAGTCTCCTTTACTTGCCTGGAATTGCAGTCCGCTGTCGAGGCTGTGAACATAAAAGTGATCGAAACCATCTGCTTCGCTGCGCCACAGATACTTTTCACCGGAAAAAGGAATGAACTCTATCGGGTGATTCGTCTGAAGGTAGATAGAGTCGCGTTCCTCGAAAAGAGTACGAGAGAATTTCCCACTATATCGACTATACTCATTCATTTTAAGCCACGATTGATCGCGGTTGAGGATACCGACGTAAATGTTTTCCTCGTCGGGTGCCCATTGGATGTTCGTTAAGTATTGGTCAACGGGTCCTTCAATGGTGAGCTTGGTTTGCTTGGCTGTAGCTACGTCAATAATTCCAATGCTCACTTGATGGCTCGTGTCACCCGCCATGGGGTATTTTATCGACTTCAAACTCGCTGGCGTTGATGTAACATCTACGAGCGGATAGTCGCTTACCATGCGCTCGTCCTTACGGTAATAGGCCAAATACTTTCCAGATGGCGACCAATAGGTTCCCTTACTTATTCCAAATTCAAATCGATGAACCGCGGTTCCGTTAACGATCCCGTCGAGACTATCTTCCGTAACATCAATGATACCTTCGATGGTTCCAATCCTGAGGTTGTTCCCATCTGTAAATGCCGCCATGAAGTTTTCAGAGTTGAAATCTACATTCCCTGCCCCTTCAGGCATTTCGACCAGGTAGAAACTTATTTTGTCTTCCAGGTTGTATTCAAAGTACACCTTGCCACTTCTGAAAACAAAGGAATTGCGGCTGACCCATTTAATACGTGGAAACCGCTTGAGCTCAGACAAGTCTTTATGAGAATTCTTGAGCACCTCTAGTTGGATCTGTTCTTGGCTTTTTGAAGAATCTAAATATTGAATTTTCAAGTGGCCACCCAAAGTATCCTCCTCAAGGAAAGAATAGGCGGGGCGTTCTACCAACCAACCTAGGTTGTTCACTCTTTTCGGAGCATACTCTGTCCATTGCTTGAGCACTGCGTCGCTCAGACTAAAATCTTGTTTTTCTTGAGCATAACTGGAGAAGCCAAAAAAGAGAAGGGCTAGGAGGATGCGGTTCATAGGGTTCACTTCGGTTTTGCAAAATTAATCAGACTCCTTTGCCGGCAGGTAGTTGTCATTCAATTTCAAAATCAGACTAATAGAATACTGAACTCGTTGGTGGCTGATAGGACTGTTCGACACACGGTACACCCACATCAGCTGATTTTGAATTCTCAACCTACCTTTTGAAAAACTCATTCCAAAAGCTGGTTCTGCAAAAAAATGTGGCTGGCTGTTTATGTCGAGTAGGTTCAGCACATTGAGTTCCTCAAAGCTGTAGTTCACAGAACGCACATTATAATAGTCCAATACGGAGGTCCGCAAGGAGAAGGTCATTCCAAAGCTTGGACGAGGTCGGAAGATTAGGGCGGGTTGCACGTAGTATTTTGTCAACTGATTGCTGTACTCCAAGTAGCGGGTCGGGCCATCTATTACACTGCGCTCTTCTTCAAAAATATTCTGCCCGAAGCCCGCTCCTGCACCCACTTCAAATTTCAACTTCTCCTCAATAGCTTGGGTGTAGCCTAATGCAAATTCAGCCAATTTACGGTCTGCACGAAAATTTGTGGCGACCGCTTCCGGGTTGTCGCTCCACGCCGTTGGCTTGAATTGTAAGTTGGTTTGAGCGTAAAAATGTTCCGAGAAAGCCCAAGAGGCTTGCAGGTTGCTTGGGTTGAAGATGATCTTGACGTCGTTCTTTCCATCCAAATCTGCCACATTTTGAAGATTGGGGTAGTAGATGGTTCGGCACGAAGAGAGAATCAACAAACCAAGGAGTATCCCGAAGAATTTGAGCGTTGGACGCATCCTCATAGGTTACAAAGTTAATCCCCTTTTGGCCCCTAAAAAAATCTACTTTTGAGCCCAAATAAAGGACATGCACGTTGACATTGAAGGAGACAGATTTGAGCTCTATGTAAAGCATGAATTGATAGAACGAGTGGTCTATGACCTCTCTGTGAAGATGGAGAAGGAGCTTGCTAACGAAAAGCCAGTTTTTATCGTGGTACTGAACGGTGCCTTTATGTTTGCGGCTGACCTTGTGCGACACTTCGAATTCGAATGTGAAATCGGCTTCATTCGAATGGGGTCCTACGAAGGAAGAGAGCGCCGTGAGAAAGTTGACACCATTTTAGGACTGAATCGCGAAATCAAGGACCGCACCGTTGTTATCATTGAAGACATCGTTGATACTGGAAACACACTCAACTTCCTTCTTGAAGAATTTGAGAAGAAAGGACCTAAGCAGATTTTTACCGCGAGTTTTCTGTACAAGCCAATGGCGCACGACCACAAGAATAAAGTGGATTGGTGGGCACTTCGGATTCCAAACGATTTTGTGCTTGGCTATGGCCTCGATTACAAGGGTAAAGGAAGAAATCTTAGAGATATTTATAAGTTCGTTGAACAGTAGATTATGGCAAACCTTGTACTCTTTGGCCCTCCAGGCGCAGGAAAAGGAACTCAGTCGGAAAGACTGATTGAGAAATATGGATTCATTCATCTTTCTACAGGAGATATTCTACGAGGAGAAATCAAAGCACAAACTCAATTAGGTCTAGAGGCAAAGAAGCTTATGGATGCTGGTGAATTGGTTCCAGACGCTGTGGTGATTGGCATGATTGAGCATAAAATCGAAGAATCGAAAAACGCAAAGGGATTCATCTTCGATGGTTTTCCGCGAACTGTAGCTCAGGCAGATGCCTTGGATTCAGTTTTGGGCGCACATTCATTGGCCATCGACGCTATGATCGCTCTCGAAGTTCCTGATGAGGAGCTGAGAACTCGCCTTCTAGAAAGAGGAAAAACCTCTGGACGGCCCGACGATCAAAACCTTGATAAAATCAACAACCGTATTTCAGTTTATAAGGCTGAGACGATGCCTGTTGCAGATTTTTATACTTCTCAAAACAAGTATCTTGGTGTTCAAGGTGTTGGATCCATTGACGCCATTTTTTCGGACATCTGTTCGGTAATCGATCAACTATAGATAGCCTATGCCTTCAAGGAATAGAAAGGAGGCAACTTCCAATTTTGTCGATTACGTCAAAATTAACGGCCGCTCAGGAGCAGGAGGAGCAGGCTCAGCCCATTTGCGACGCGAAAAGTATGTAGCCAAAGGCGGCCCCGATGGAGGTGACGGCGGAAGAGGCGGTCACATCATTCTTCGTGGAAACCGGCAGATGTGGACATTGCTCCCTTTGAAATATCGAAAGCACCTTATTGCGAAAGATGGTGGAAATGGCCATAAGCAGAGAAGCACCGGAGCAAATGGGGATGACGTCGTTGTAGATGTTCCTCTAGGGACTATCGTTCGCGACGCGGAGACCGAAGAAGAGATCTTAGAAATTACGGAAGATGGCAAGCAAGCCATACTGCTTCCCGGGGGAAGAGGTGGACTTGGTAATTGGCACTTCAAAACCTCTACGAACCAAACTCCACGAAACGCTCAACCCGGAGAGGATGGGAAAGATGAATGGTTCGTCCTAGAACTTAAGGTGCTGGCCGATGTGGGACTCGTTGGCTTTCCAAATGCAGGTAAGTCAACCCTGTTGAGCTCTATTTCGGCGGCGCGCCCTGAAGTTGCCGACTACGCCTTTACGACCATTACACCGAATCTTGGAATTGTAGCCTACAGAGATCACCGCTCATTTGTGATGGCCGATATTCCAGGAATCATCGAGGGAGCGAGCGAAGGAAAAGGCTTGGGACTTCGTTTCTTACGCCATATAGAACGAAACTCCAGCCTCTTATTCATCGTTCGCGCCGACAGCGACAATGTGGCGAAGGAGTACGAAATCCTTTTGGGTGAATTGGAGAAATTCAATCCCGAACTCCTTGATAAAAAACGGGTCCTCGCCATCAGCAAAGCGGACATGCTCGATGAGGAATTGATG
>CAXAIH010000094.1:0-7510 GCA_963968755.1 uncultured Flavobacteriales bacterium | reverse complement strand
CCACCAAGGTCTAAAATCAAGAGTTTGTCGAACATTTTGAAAATCTCCGAACTCGGCTGGTGGATAACTGTGAAGATGAGCTTACCTCTCAAGGAGAGCTCTTTCAACAGGTCCATAATGTTTTCTGAATCTCTAGAAGAGAGTCCTGACGTGGGTTCGTCAACAAAAAGAATAGGTGGCTCGCGAATCAACTCAAGAGCGATGTTCAACCTCTTTCGCTGTCCACCACTAATGGTTTTATCCATCGGTGATCCTACCTTAAGATCTTTGGTCTCCAACAAGCCTAAATCTCTCAGGGTGTTGAGAACCATTTCTTCAATCTGAGCTTTGCTCAAACGAGCAAAACACAAACGAGTGTTATAGTAAAGGTTTTGATAGACCGTAAGGTCTTCCATAAGCAGGTCATCCTGAGGTACATATCCAATGACTCCATCAATTCTGTTCTTCGGGTCGTTGATGTCAATCCCATTGATGGTAATGGCTCCAGCTGTAGGGACGTAGTTTCCATTTAGGACATTCAATAGTGTGGATTTTCCAGTTCCTGACCCCCCCATAATTCCTAGGAGACCTCCAGCTTCCTCGATGATGTCGAGTTTGTGAAGCCCCATGTTTCCTCCCTTGAATCGGTACTCTATGTCTTTCGCTTTGAAGACAATTTTCTCTTTTTCACTGACGGATAAGTAGGCACTTACAATGTCAGAGAAGTATATCGGAACGACTTTGGCGTTGCGGATGGAAGACCCTTGAGGAACAATGTAGGACTTTCCTTTCTTGATGATTTGACCATTGAGATAGAGATCTTCATTTCCGAAATAACGCAGAACGAACATTCCTACGCTTGGAAAACGAAGGATGGAGCACTCTCCATCTAGGCCTTCACATTTCTTGTATTTGTTCCTTGAAGGCTTGATGGTCAGCTGGGTAGAGCTGATGATTAGGATATTCTCGTGATCGGGTAGGGAGTAGCGTTTGTCGCTGTCGAGAAACTTTAAGCAGATGTTGGACTCCTCTTTTGGGATTTTGAAGGAGTCAGAAACGAGGTTGATGAAATTCAGTTCGTGTTCTGAAATATTTTCATCGGCGAAGATGTATTCGATTAGACGCACCAAGACTACCACCTTCTGGCGTTGTTGTAAATCCTGATTAATCTTAGAGCAGACGTTAAGTACAACTTCGTCGTTAACCTCTTCTGTACTCTGGGTATCTACTCCGGAGAAATCAATACCGTGATAACGCTTTACGAATTCCTCGTAACGCTTCACGTATTTCTGGGCAAGCTTTGCGTTCAGTTCCCCTTCTAGGTAGTGATGGACGACAGATCTACTCTGGCTTGTGATGTCATCGACATCAGAGGCCAGAGCAAAAAGTTTCATTAAGGCCTCTAATAGTTCCTCGCTCATTTATGCCGACAAATCCCACCAAATATAAGGACTCCAAAAGAATGGCAAGGGCTGCTCAGTCTTTTTGTTTTCGACTTAATTGCCTCTTTAAATCTTTGTCCTTGATACTCTCGCGTTTATCGTATAATTTTTTCCCTCTAGCCAAGCCAATTTCAAGCTTTGCCCAACCCCGATCATTGATGAATAGTGCAACGGGAATAATTGTCAAAGCTTGGTCTTTCAGCTTTTTCGTCAGTTTTTGTAATTCTCGTTTTTGAAGAAGCAGCTTTCTTTCACGTCGAGGTTCTTGTTCAACGTATCCAGCATTTGAATACTCTTTAATGTACATGTTTCTCACAAACAACTCGCCATTTTTGAAAAAACAATAGGCTTCTCCAATACCGGCTTCTCCGTTTCGCACAGACTTAATCTCTGGGCCAGTAAGCTGAATGCCAGAAACAACCTTCTCGAGCAACTCATAGTTGTAGTAGGCCTTTCGGTTTTTTATGTAGATGTCTTTACTGGCACTCATGTCCGAACTCTGTTTCGAATGAACCAGACGAATATGAACAGAATTCCTGAAAAGAAAGCCATTGAACCTGAAATGCTCGTTCGGGTGAAATCTGCAAGCACAAAACCACCAAGAGCGATCACCAACGAAAAGGCACTTGAAAGCATGTAAATGGATTTCATTTTGTGGCTGATTAAGAGCGCTGAAGCTCCTGGAGCTACTAAAAAGGCCACCACCAGAATGGCGCCAACATTTTCAAATGACACCACTACAACCGTGGTTACCAGTATCATTAAGAAATAGTTCCAAACTCTCGTTCGAACTCCTTTTGAACTCGCAAAATCTGGATCAAAGGAGGTGAGATTGAAGCCTTTAAATGAAAATCTGAAAATAAGAGCAAGAATTCCCAACAACACAATACTCAACCAAAAACTTCTTGGCCCTAGATCCTGACCATTGAAATAAAAACGGTCCAGTGGGACGTAGGCAATCTCTCCATAAAGCACATGTTCTTGGTCGAGGTGAACTTGGCTGGCAAATACAGAGACTAAAATAACTCCGATGGAAAAGAGGGTTGTATAAATCAGTCCGGTTGCGCTGTCTTCACGAATTATGGAGGATTTCTTGAGCAACTCAGTACTCACCACGAGGGTAATCCCTGCAAGTGCAGCTCCACCCAGCACAGCAAATAAATTGGTTTCTCCAAAATATAGATAGCCTAGAACCATACCAGGCAACACGGCGTGTGAGAGCGCATCACCAATCATAACACTCTTCCGCAAGATGAGTAAATTCCCGACCAAGCTGCAATTCAAAGCAACAAGAGCCCCAACAATAATTATCCAAAACGAATCCATCAATTGCGCTTTAGCATACGATGAAGAGGAATAGCCATAAAAACCAAAGCACTTAGGCAGAGCACTATCCAAGGTCCAGTAGGCATAGCAGGTAAGGTGTAACTCACAAATGACCCAAGCAACCCTGAGATTCCTCCAACAAGTGCGCTGAGGAGAATGATAAGCCAGAGTCTATTTGAGAAGGCCTTGGCAACGATGGACGGGGCAATGAGAAGAGATGCCATGAGAACAACACCAACAGCCTGTATCCCGATGGCTACCGCCATTACCGTTAGCGCTGAGAGTACAGCATTGTAAAATCGAATGCGAACACCAATACTTTCCGCGAAGCCGGCGTTGAACGTAATGAGTCGAAAGCTTCTAAAGAAGAAAATCAAGGCCGCGAAAATTACAGCAGCAACAACTGTGATGTAGCTTAAGTCTTGTTTTCCAATAGAGGCAGCTTTCCCAAAAAGAATGGAATCAAGTCCAGCCTGACCAGCTCCGTAATTCTGTTGAATGTAGGTGATAAGCATGACTCCTAAACCAAAGAAAACGCTCAGTACCAGCGCGAACAGCGCGTCGGGTCTCAGTATACTTTTTCGACTGAAGTAATCAGCAGCAACACCTGAAATTAGACCTGCTACAAGGGCTCCGGCGAAAAGATGCAGTCCACTGCGAACAGGATAGAGAATAAAAGCAACACATATTCCTGGAAGAATGGAATGAGATACAACATCTCCCAAAAGCGACTTCCGCGTTAAAACCATGAAGGTTCCGATGCTTCCCGATGAAGCTCCAATGAGCACCGTGCCCAGTACTACAAGTTGCACGTTGGGGTCACTAAAGGATAAGAATTTGACTAAGTCATTCATACGTCCAATTCGTGCATCATCTTCATACTTCCTCCATAAGAGTCGATCAGGTTTTGGGTGGTGAAGACTTCTTTTGTTGGACCTGAGGCGATGAGCCTATTTTTTAAGATAACCAAGTGGTCGAAGTTTTCGCGAACACTAACGAGATCATGATGCACCAGAACAATGCTTTGACCTTTTGATTTCATTTCGAACATCAGATCGAGAATGGCTTTTTCTGTCGCGGCGTCAACACCGGCGAAAGGCTCATCCATAAGGTAAAGCTCAGTACGCTGGGCTAGGGCGCGCCCAATAAAAACCCTCTGCTGTTGCCCGCCAGAAAGTTGCCCTATTTGTGTGTTCCGATACTCTGTAAGCTGGACTTTTTCTAAGCTTTCTTCGGCAATTTTCTTGTCCTCGGCTGAAAGAGGAAGAAACAGTCTTCCAGGTCTGTAACGGCCCATCAGAATTACATCAAAAACGCTTACAGGATAATCCCAGTCAACGCTTTCGCGCTGGGGTACATAAGAAACATGTTCGCGAACCTTCTTTAATTCGGAGCCTAGCAAACGGACCTCACCGGATTCCCTAGGGATAAGGTCCATTACACTTTTTATCAGTGTGCTTTTTCCAGAGCCATTTGGTCCAATAATTCCGGTTATCTGACCGGTGGGAACCTTCAAATTCAGCTTGTCGAGCGCCAGTTTTTTGCCGTAGCTAACACGGAGGTTCGTTATGTCTATAGCCGAACTCATTTCAGCGCATTCACGATGATATTGACATTCGCCCGCACGGTTCCGAGGTAGCTTTCTTCCTCGGTACCCAATTCACCGAGGGAATCAGAGAAAAGTTCACCACTTAGCTTAACCGCAGTCCCTCGCCGATGGCAGCCTTCAACAACGGCTTCGATGTACTTTGGGGGAACAGATTGTTCCGTGAAAACAGCAGGAATCTTCAGTTCGATAATGGAGTCGACCATATTGGTGACATCCCGTAAACCGAACTCCGCGGTCGTGGTGATTCCTTGAAGTCCCTTTATTCTGAAGTCGTAAGCTCTCGCGAAGTAGCTAAAGGCATCATGTGAAGTGAATAATATTTTGCGCTCTAATGGAATGAGGTTGAGGCGCTCTTGGGTCCAAGCGTGAATTTGCTCCAAAGAATCTCGATACACTTCAAACTGTGCATTCACGTAATCTACCTTTTCGGGTATGGCTTCAGCAAGCGCATTAGCGATGTTTTTTACACTCTTCGTCCAGAGCAATGGATCGAACCAAACATGTGGGTCTGTAGCTGAGTCATATTTTATGTAAGAAGTCGCTTCAAAGCCTTCCGAAATCGAGCTAATGATCTTTTCGCTTTTTAGCTTTTCAAGAATGTCTGTCATTTTACCCTCAAGCTCAAGGCCATTGTATAAAATTATATCGGCACTTCTAAGAAGCTTTAAGTCATCGAGCGTCGGTTTGAAGTAATGAGGGTCGATGCCGGGCTTCATTAGCGGAATAACTTCTACATTTTCTGGCGCCAGATTTCGGGTGGCATCCCAGATCATGGTTGTTGTGCAAACCACACGGAAAGCTTTATCACTCTTGGCGCTTTCTTGTTCGGAGCAAGAGCTGAGGGCGACGCCAAAAAGGCTTATTAGAAAGATGAATTTAAACTTCATAGGTTTCTACATATATAGCATTAGCGGCATGTAAACTCAATTCGATGGATCGCTTTTCAAAGACGATGCTCACAGATTTATCCCACTCATTTTTGGAATTCAATTGAATGTGAGAGCCAATTTGAAGCCCTTTGGTTTCCATCATTTTCAAGAATTCATGAGATGAATCTTGTATTCCCACAACAACGGCCTCTTGGTTTTGGCTCAAGTCTGAAACCTTCAAGTCTTTATTCTCAGGCATGCAACCTTCTCTGTCTGGAATAAGGTCACCATGCGGATCTCTTTTAGGATTGCCTAGAAAGTCGTCGAGACGATTCACAAGTTCTGGAGAGTCGATGTGTTCCATCTGTTCGGCAATATCGTGGACTTGGTCCCATGTAAATTGAAGCTTCTCAAGAAGAAAAACCTCCCACAAGCGATGCTTACGAATCGTGTGAATCGCTAACTGTTCCCCATCATCCGTGAGTCTGCCACCTTGATATGGAATGTACTCAAGGACCTTTTTAGCCGCCACTTTCTTCACCATATCCGTAACAGAGCAAGCTTTCGTTTTCAGCTGCTCGGCAATGGCATTTGTAGTCACCAAACGGCGCTCGCTTCCAGACAGGCGATAAATTGCTTTCAAATAATTTTCAACGGATTCCGAAGCCATGATGCAGTTTACAGGAAGTGCAAAAGTAAATTTTTAGACGTGTCTAAAAAAGAAATTCTCAATCATTCTAAGGACTCCTCGAAATGAGGGCAATAGTTGCCTTTTTTCTTGAGTTTAGCAGCTTCTCTCTTTGAATGTGTTCAATCAAAGCGGAGCTCAGGATTCCGGTTGGTAATGCCACGATGGCTATGCCGAGTAAGGCAATTATCCCGCTGAGAAATTTCCCCCATGCGGTTGCAGGTATGATGTCAACGTAGCCTATGGTTGTTAGGGTAGCCAATGCCCACCAAAGTGCTGCTCCTATGTGAGGAAAAACTTCTGGTTGTTCGTCTTTTACAGGACTATACATGAGCGATGCAGCAATGATTAAGATGATGAGTACAGAAGAAACAACTACAATCATGTCATTCTTCTTTTCCTTTAAAATGTCGCCGAGCATTCGAATGCTGCTGGAATGACGATTTACTCTGAAGAGCCAGGCCAATTGCATTAATCTGAAGGCTCGGATGAAGCGCATGTCACCGAAGCCAATGAAGGGTAAATAGAAAGGTAGAATAGCTAAAAGGTCGACAACTCCATAGAATGAAAACACAAACTTCAGGCGTGCCTTGAAAGGCGATAGGTTAGTGTAGAGAAGGTCTGCTGTGTATAGTCTTAGTATATATTCAATAGAGAATATTATGACAGAAAAAAGCTCTAACGAGTAGAGCTGAATACTTCAACTGAATCTTAGGATATGAGGACAGCACGAAGGCTATTACGTTAAGTACAATGAGACTTGATATCATAAGATCAAATCTTTTCCCGTGCTCACTTTCGGTTTTATAACCCTTTAGAGTCTTGTAGATGCTCTCTTTCATTGAAATAGCTAAGTAGTCAAATCAAAAGCTTTGAGCGTGATAAGACCATGATAAATGTCAATTGTCCAAATTTTAATATTAATATATAGGTACATTAAATGTAGGTACATGCATTTGCCTTATGAAAATAGAAGAAGCAATACAACAGTCTAGTTTCAGAAATGAAAAGGAGAGAGCTTTGGTCAACTTGAGTTATACCTCGAACAGAATTCAGCTTAAGATGAACGAGACACTAAAGCCATTTGGGATTTCGGCACCACAATTTAACGCGCTTCGCATTCTTAAAGGACAGGATCCAAAACCTGCCTCAGTAAAGTTGGTGATGGAACGTATGTTGGATGTGAGTTCAAACGCATCTCGACTCATTGATAAACTCGTTGAGAAGAGTTTGGTGGAGCGAAGAACGTGTGAGAATGATCGTCGACAAGTGGATGTTCTAATTACCGAATCTGGATTGAAACTTGTTAACGAAGCGAGTAGGGCGTGCAATCAAATTATCGACTCACTTCAAGTGAAAGATTCAGACGCTCGAGCTTTCAACGATTTTTTGGATCAAATAAGAGATCAAATAGTAGAATCATAATCAAACCATCAATCAATAACAATCATGAAAACAGTATTCAGTCTAGCAGCAGCTTTACTCATAGGATTAAGTTTAAGCGCACAAAAATTCCAGGTTTCCACCGATAATTCCACCATCGAATGGAAAGCTGCAAAAGTCTCCGGAAAGCATTTCGGGAAAGTCAGTCTTAAGA
>CAXAIH010000093.1:0-7590 GCA_963968755.1 uncultured Flavobacteriales bacterium | reverse complement strand
ACTCAAGGCTGTTTTCGCTGGAGTGTCAACCTCCATAATCACCCCAAACAAAGTAGGGGAGTTTGTCGGGAAAATTGTTTTTCTGCGCTTCGGAACACGAACTGCAGGTGCAGGTTTAAGCTTCGTGAACAGCACGGCCCAATTGTTTATCACCTTCCTAGCAGGGGCCATTGCTTTGAGTTTCGGAACGTGGATTGATAGCGATCATTCAGGACTCTTATCCTACCTCAAAATGATGCAAGGCCTGGTGTGGCTTATATGCCTCTTACTTGCCACCTTTTACTTTTTTATCCCTCAATTGTTGCCTTTACTCAAGAACATTAAGCTTCTTGCAAAATACACCCAGGACATCAAGAAGAGTCAAATGCCTGGCCTGATCACCTTGATTCACATTTTGTTGCTCAGTTGTATTAGGTATGCTGTTTTCTCTATGCAGTACGTGGTACTCCTTATTCTGCTCACCGCTGATTTGGACCTGAACATGGCGATTCAATCTTTGCCCCTGATGTACCTCGCACTAGCATTAGCGCCAACTATATCTCTGGGTGAATTGGGTATGCGGGAGTATTTGGCTTTGAATGTCCTATTCCTAGCCAGCGCGGATGAATTAGGTATTTTCTTAGCTAGTTCCTTACTTTGGATTATCAACATTGCTTTCCCAGCTCTCTTAGGAGCCTTTTTCTTGCAAAGTGCCAAAATCGTTGAGGAATGAGCTTCTTGGTTTTCTACCTATTTGCCCTCCTGTATATTCTAGCAGTTGGAAAGAGTCTTTGGAGAATTCCGAACAGAACCGAGCACCCTGAGGCGGAGATTCCCGAGGAGACAGGCCGAAAGCTAAGCCTAATAGTTCCTTTCCGGAATGAAATACAAAGCTTGCCGCATTTGCTTGCACAGATAGAAACACTACTTCCTCAGTCACAGTTGACGGAGGTCATTTTAGTGGACGATCATTCAAGTGACGAGGGAACGGCGCTGGTGAAAGATTTTGCTCAATCGTATCCTGAGAAGGTGAGCTATCAACTTTCAGAAGGCAAAGCCTCTAAAAAACGCGCTATTCATACCGGGATCAAGACGGCTGAGGCCGATTGGATTCTCATCAGCGACGCCGATAGTGAATTTCCGAGAGCTTGGTTGAGCTCAATGTTATCGAAGCCAGAGCTTGATTTATTGGTTGGACCGGTCTTGTTCTATAGCAGATCAAAGTCTTTTCTGGGCAGCTTTCAGGTCTTGGATTCCTTGGCACTTCTAGGCGTTGGGCAATCGTCTTCAGCGAATGGTACGCCTCTTTTTGCCAGTGCCTCAAATATGTTGTTTCGTAGAGAGCACTACCTTAAGCTTGATCCGTTTTCTAGTAACTGGGATCTTGCCAGCGGGGATGATGTCTTTCTTCTTCAATCATTTGTAAAGGCAGGTTTAAAGGTGGACACCACTTGGTCTTCAAAAGCCTTGGTTCAATCAGCAGCTCCTGAAACACTCAAAGCAATGCTGAAACAGAAGATACGCTGGGCCTCCAAAAATCCGTCTGTTGCCTCCTTGCAATATCAATTCGTGGCCTTTGCGGTACTCCTCTTTAATCTTTGCCTAGTGATAAGTCTTGTTATGAGCTTACTTGGAGTAATTCCAAAAATAATTCTTGTTATTTGGGGCATCAAACTGGTCATAGATTACCCAATACTTCACAGAATTTCAAACCTATATTCCAAGAATTGGTCGATGCTGGACTTCTCACTTTCTTTCCTCCTTTACCCCTTTTATGTAACCTTCATTGGGTTCCTCTCGTTTTTCTACAAACCAAAGTGGAAATAAGCCTTTCGCCAGGTAGATGTTGGATATTGGGATGGACAAAATCAGTTTGAGCAATTCAACTTCCCTCGAAGTCAAGGAGATTTCAGCGCTTTACTGGAGGCGAAAAGGAGGTATTCAAATGAGGTAGATGATCAAAGTGATTGGATGGAGCTGGGAAAACAAGATGAGCGTTTTCTCATCTTGGCTGCAGAGCTGCTTGAGCGGAGTCAGATCATCAAGAAATTTCCGGGAACTACCAAAACAGATTGGAAGTTTTAATAGATTTGAGAAGAATCACCCTAGCCAAGAGTCTCGCCGAGGAATAACTCTAGTAGACTCTACTGCATGAAACCCGCTTGAAGCAAGATATGGCCCGCGCCTACTTGAATCGAGTATATCTATTGCTTGGACAGGGTAAAGAGACCCAGATGAGCCAAAAGCCTCTAAGCGGAAGAGAGCGTGATCGATTAGCGAGGATGAAAGGAAAGAAGGGCGCACCAAAAAAAGCGGTTGCTCGTCCAGCTGCACCTCCGGCTCAAAAACCTGTGAGCCCTCCATCTGAACCAGCCATTCCTAAAGCCGAAGATTCGAAACCGCTAAGCCAGGAACCTAAAAAAGTAGACCCTCCGAAGAAAACAGCCGAGCCTGAGGTAAAGAAAGCTGTTAGGCCGGAAACTCAAAAGCCGATTGTTAGTCCTCCAAAGAAGGAAGTCCAAGAACCGCTTAAAGAATTTCAGAAGGAGAAAGTAGTATCTGCCGCTGCCGCTTCTTCTATGACAAAGGCACCTGAGAAAGAGGTGCCCGCTCCGGCGGTTTCGCCGGAACCTAGTTCGTCAGAAACTAAATCTTCAAACATGGCAGAACATAATGATGAGCATGACCCATACGGCGATCGTGATACAACTAAATTGGTTGAAAACGTAAGTAAGAAACCTTTGGTTTATTCCTTACTTGCTCTTGGTGGTCTTTTGCTTACACTCTGGGTGAGCAACACCTTTGGTCCTTCACACGACCATGAAGGTGGTGAGCATGAAAATGCCGCGATTGAGTCTCCTGAAGCCGGTGAAACCGGAACAGAAGAAGCAGCACCCGTTGAATCGGTTGAACCTGAAGCTGCAAGTGAAGCTATTGAAGCTGCACCTGCGGAGGAAGAAGGTTCCATTGAGAATGAAGAAGGTGATGAAGCCGCTTCCTCTGAAGTTACAGGGGAAGTGGTTAACACCACTCCTGACGGACTCTTTCCAACTCCTTTTTGGGGGATTGCTACCGCTGCGGTAGATAAAGAAACTCTTGCTTTAAAATTCGTGAATGAATTGAAGGCTGCCGGACTAGATGGTCAGTATATGTACATTCCGGATTACCTCCCGGGTGGGAAGAAAATGTACCGAATTTTTGTAGGCCCATTCCCAGACAAGCCGACTGCCATGGCCAAATTTGAGGATGTTCAAGCGAACACTTCAGGCGCCTACCCGTTCTTGGTTAAGTGATCACCAAACGCATTGTTTTTTTCTACGGTTATTGCACGCTTTGCAATCATTTCCTCGAATTTCTTGTTCGCTTCGATCGATCTAGAAAACTGCATTTTGCGTCACTTCAAGGTAAAACGGCTGAAGAGCTGCTCGAGCCAAAAGATCGGACAAATCTAGATTCTATGGTTCTTTGGGAAGATGGAATCTATGCCTATCGTTCCCTTGCTGTCCTTAGAGCTGTTTCGGCAATGGGTGGCTTATGGAAAATCGTAATGCTCTTCAGAATCATTCCTCCCTTCATGAGGGATTGGCTCTATAATCTAGTTGCAAGAAATCGCTTTCGTTGGTTTGGTAAACGGAGTACGTGTCGTATTCCAACGAAAAAAGAAGCTGCCTACATACTGCCTTAGTACCAATCAACACAAATGCCTTGCAACCCAACTCGTCTCTAGTATATTTGGAACCTTACAAACCTCTAGGATGAACAAAATTCTACTCTACGGCCTGCTACTAGCAAGCCCCATGCACTTCGCGGCCAAAGGCGAAAAAGACAACGACAGTAAATCCAAAACTTCATACTCTGCACTAAAATTTAGAGCAGTAGGTCCAGCACTTACTTCCGGTCGAGTGATCGACATTGCTGTAAACCCAATGAAGCCATCTACCTATTTTGTTGCTTCCGCAGCAGGTGGTGTTTGGAAAACTGGTAATGCAGGAACCAGTTTCACGTCCATGTTTGATGGTCAGGGTTCTTATTCCATTGGTTGCGTGGCCCTGAACCCACTCAACTTAAATGAAGTTTGGGTTGGCTCTGGAGAAAATAACAATCAACGTTCTGTAGCTTATGGCGACGGCATATACAAATCTCAAGATGGAGGAAAGAGCTGGAAAAACATGGGCCTCAAAATGAGCGAACACATTGGAATGATCAAGTTCCATCCTAACGATCCAAAGGTTGTGTACGTCGCTGCTGTTGGTCCCCTGTGGTCAGCGGGTGGTGACCGAGGATTGTACAAAACTTCTGATGGTGGAGAATCTTGGAAGAAGATTCTTGAAATAGACGAGCATACAGGAGTCAATGAGATTCATCTCGACCCAAGAAATCCGGACGTTATGTATGCTACTGCGCATCAACGACGACGTCATGTATGGACGTATATTTCTGGTGGTCCCTCGTCGGCCATTTACAAATCTGAGGATGGAGGCGAGACATGGAATACGCTTGAGAATGGAATTCCAAAAGGGGATAAAGGAAGGATAGGAATGGCCATTGCGCCCAGCAATCCCGACATCGTATATGCGATGGTAGAAGGTACCGACAAAACCGAGGGTTTCTTTAAGTCTACCAATCGCGGAGCAAGCTGGAGCAAAGTGAATAAGTACAATACCTCTGGAAATTATTACACCGAGTTATATGTGGATCCAGTGAACGCTGATAAGGTTTTCTCCATGGATACTTGGTGCCATAATAGTTTGGATGGCGGAAAGACCTGGAGTAAAATCAATGAGAAGTACAAGCACGTCGACAATCATTGTATGTGGATCAATCCAGATAACACGGATCATTACATCATGGGATGCGATGGAGGTTTGTACACGAGTTACGATGATGCCAATTCATGGAGCTTTCACGCAAATTTGCCGATCACTCAATTCTACAAGGTGGCCGTCGATCAGGATGCACCTTTCTATAACATCTATGGAGGCACGCAAGACAACTTTAGCATTGGCGGTCCTTCTCGAACAAACAGTACGAGCGGCATTGTCAACGCAGATTGGTTCATCACCAAAGGAGGAGATGGTTTCGAGAGTCAAGTAGATCCAACTAATCCAAACATTGTCTACGCACAATCTCAATACGGATGGTTGGTTCGTTTCGACAAGAAAAGTGGGGAGAAGGTGGATATCAAACCCCAACCTGGAAAAGATGAAGCAGCTTTTCGCTGGAACTGGGATGCACCGCTTTTAATTTCCCCACACAACCCTAACCGTCTCTATTTCTGCGCAAATAAAGTGTTCAGAAGCGACGACCGCGGAGACAATTGGACGACGCTCAGCGAAGATCTTTCCCGGCAGTTGGATAGGAATAAGCTTGAGGTGATGGATCGTGTTTGGAGTGTAGATGCAGTTGCAAAGAATAAATCAACCAGCATTTACGGGCAAATCGTTGCCTTTGACGAATCTCCAAAAAAGGAAGGTCTTCTGTACGTTGGAACCGACGATGGCTTGATTCACGTTAGCAAGGATGGTGGGAAAAGCTGGTCTAAGAAAGATGGCTTTCCTGGAATACCTGAGCGAACTTACGTGAATTCCCTCACAGCATCTCGATACGATGAGAACACCGTGATTGCCACCTTCAACAACCATAAGCAAGGTGATTTTAAGCCCTATATTTTGAAGTCGACCGACGCGGGTGCTAACTGGACAAACATCAGCGGCGACCTACCGGAAAGAGGATCAGTCTATGATGTGGTTCAAGACCATGTAGACAAAAACCTATTGTTTACTGGAACCGAATTTGGATGTTTCTACTCTCAGAATGGTGGGCAGAAGTGGAATCAATTGAAAGCGGGTTTGCCTACTGTAGCCATTCGTGATATTGAAATTCAAGAGAGAGAGAACGACTTGGTTCTAGCTTCATTCGGACGTGGATTTTACGTCCTCGATGACTATTCAGCCCTGAGAACTCCTCAAAAGAGTTTAGAAGAAAAGGACGTGCATCTTTTTGCGGTGCGTGATGCCTGGCTTTATATTGAGAGTGCTCCACTAGGCTTGAGAAAGAAAGCTTTTCAAGGGGATAATTTCTTCGCTGCTGAAAATCCCGAAATGGGCCCCATGTTTGATTGGTATTTGAAAGAAGCCCCTCAAAGTATGCGCGACGCGAGATTGAAAAAGGAGAAAGAAACGGCCAAATCAGGTGGTGATAATTACTATCCAACGGACGATCAATTGCGGAAAGAAGATCGCGAGGACGATCCAGTGCTCATGTTTACCATCAAGGATGCCGCTGGTAATGTAGTCAGTAAGTTTACCGAGAAGCCAAAGAGCGGCGTAAACAGATCTTCTTGGAATATGCGCTATGGAAGCATGTCGGCGATTCGCATGAAAGAGGCGAAGTCCGATAATCCATTTGCCGGTCAGGACTATGGAGCACTTGCTTTTCCTGGAAAGTACTCTGTAGAGATTTCACTCGTTGAAGGAGGAGAGGTAAAGCCTCTAGCCGGACCCGTGAATTTTAATTTGAAGAACTTGGACAACTCGGCGATGCCTCTAGCGGAACCAAAGGCCTTAGCCGATTTCAAGGAAGAGGTGAAGGAAGCCAAAAGAAAGGTGGTATTCACCAACAAGCAGGTGAACGATTTGAGCCAACGCTTAAAATTCATGAAGCAAGCCATTTTGAACCACCAAAGAGCGGATGTTGCTTGGCTTGCTGAGCTTATGAAGCAAAGGGAATCTTTAGAAGAAGTGAAGCTTGATCTGTATGGTGATCGAAGCATGGGCAAACGAGAATTTGAGACGGCACCTTCTATCAATGGACGTATTGGATTGGTGACCTACAATTTATGGAGCCACCGCTCTAATCCTACGGGTACGCAGCGCATGAACATTGAAATTGCCATGGGTGAATTGTCAGAGCTGGAACAAAAGGTTCAAAGCATCGAGTCGAGCGTAACTGCCATGGAAGAGAAGATGGCTTCGAATGGCGTACCTTATACTCCCGGTAGAACCGAAGAAGAATAATAAGCATGAAAAGAATACTACTCGTCATTTTCATTTTGTTCTCAATAGGACTTCGAGCCCAACAAATTGCTGACCCAAACATTTACGGTGTGTGGCAGTTGGAATATGTGGAGTCGGAAAACGGAATGGAATCCCCAGGTGTGGATTACAAACTGACTATACGACAAGGATTGCTGTCCTTCAACACAGATGTAAACGAATGTGGAGCTGCAAATTTGACGATCGACGGGATGATGATTGAATTCAACAAACAAGGCTGCACTAGAATCTGTTGCGATGGTTCACGAGATCCGCTCGGAGCTCGAATCGACTATCAAGGTTCCTACATTTTGCAGGACGATCTTCTTAGGATCACCAACCTGCGGACCTATGTGCTGAGGAAGGTGGAGGATTGACTCTTTGTCGCCGCCTTTTATGTAAAGGATGAAGTGAGCTAAGAGGCCAGTGTGAAGCATGGGCCTTTTTATTTGGCCATATGCCAAATAAAAAGCCAGACCTTTCGGACTGGCTTTAAACTCAGTTGCGGGGGCAGGACTCGAACCTACGACCTTCGGGTTATGAGCCCGACGAGCTACCAACTGCTCCACCCCGCGAT
>CAXAIH010000092.1:0-7621 GCA_963968755.1 uncultured Flavobacteriales bacterium | reverse complement strand
AAAGGAGTGGGGATATTCTCAATATCTACCTCGAATTGGATAAAAAGAATTGGTATTACTTTAATTATCAAACTGAGATTCTGCAGGCCATCTCTTCAAACTCTGAATTCAATCAAAAAATACTTGATGTAAAAGCGGGCAAGAATAAGCTCGAACGTGAAAAAGGTCAGGCGAAGTATAAGTTCATCTTATCGAATAAGTCTAAAAAAGCAGCTTTCCTGCAATCCATTGAATGATGCGCTTTCGGATATATGCTTCAGACTCGTTCCTAAATGGTAATTTTGCCGACTTTGAGAAATCCCTTTGCAGATTGAGAACTCTTGTAATTCTAGTTTCGATTCTTTTGGCTTTCGCCCCTGCGCGCATTCAAGCCCAAACTTCTAGTGAGAAGGAGCTAAAGAAGGTGGCTGAGAAATATTTTGAGCAAGGGAAGTATAAAGATGCGCTACCGCTTTATTCACAACTGGTTTCTAATTACCCGAAAGACCCCAATTACAACTTTCGCTACGGAGCATCTTTGACTTTTGGGGGAGAAGACAAGTCAAAGGGACTTGATTTCTTGAAGTATTCAGTAACGAGGCCAGATGTTGACCCAGAGAGTTATTTCTTTTTGGGAAAAGCCTACCACTTGAACTACGACTTCAAACGTGCAGCAAACAATTACAAGAAATTCATCAGTCTTACAAAACCGAAGGAGCAAGCTAAGTATAAGGTTGAAGGGCACTTAAAGCAAGCCGAGAACGGCCAATCGCTGCTTCGGAACATTACAGATATCATCGTTCTCGAAAAGAAAAAGTTGCAAGAATCCGACTTCTTTAAAGTCTACGACCTAGAGGAGTTTGGTGGTAAGATTGTGCTGAAACCCGAAGAGTTTCGAACGGAGTATGAAAAGAAGGAAGGCATTGAGAGCGTCATGTACCTGCCAAAGGATGCTACTTCAATTTATTTCACAAGTGTAAAAGGAGAAGAAGGTAATGGAAGAGACCTTTATACCGCCAACCGAAGTGATAAGGGATGGTCGAGCCCCAAAGCAGTAACCAGTTTGAATACCGATTTGGATGAAGGCTTCCCATTCATGCATCCAGATGGAAAGACGCTTTATTTCTCTTCTAAAGGACACAACTCCCTTGGTGGCTTCGATGTATTTAAAAGTGAGTTGGATCCCAACACCGGACGTTTTGGAAAACCTGTGAATATGGATTTTGCCATCAACACTCCTGATGATGACTTTCTGTTCATTACGGATACTGAGCAGAAGATGGCCTACTTCTCATCCAAGCGAAGCAGCAAGCAAGGAGAAGTCCATGTGTACAAGATCTATATGGAACGAGTGGCGCTGGACGTGGCCATCATTACGGGGATATTTGAATCTAAGTCGACCAAAAAGGCAAAAATTGATGTGAAAGACGTTGACCGTGGCGTTCAGATTGGGTCGTGGGAGACAGATGGCAGCAGTGGGAAATATTTGATTGAGCTTCCGCAAACCGGTAAGTTTCAGTTCCTAGTTGATTATGAAGGAAGTCAAGTAACGCACTCTGGAATAGTTGAACTCAAGAATCAAGACCCATTCTCTCCGCTCTTTCAAGAAATGAAAATTGAAAATCAGGGAACACCTGATGAGAAGCTAATCATTAAGAACATGATTGACATTAAAATCTCCGATGACGATCCTGTAATTGCTGACATTTTCAAGAAACGTGCACAACTGAATGTAACTCCACAGGATAAAGCTGAGCGGGCTGAAAAGGTTGCGCCGGTTCTAGCCACAAGCGATCGTCCTAAGTTTGAGATTTTGAATGAAGGACAAGCTGAATCGAGTGCGAGTGCAGAAGCAGGGGGAGCCAAGGAAATTGCTGATAATCAAGAGCTACAAGATTCAAGTTCACCAGGGTCTGATGTCAATGATGCTAGTCCAAAGTCCGTTTCCACAGTCAGTATTCCTCCAGGAAGCATTTCTCCAACAGGTCGCTTGAAATTTGAATTGACGAGTGTGCCAGCAACAAAAGAGGAGATTATCGAAGTCTCTCTCAACAATGCCAAGTCACTTAAGAAGGATGCGCAAATTCTTGAACTAGAGAGCGAGGTTGCGAAAGACATCGCTAAGGACAAACGTCGAGAATCGGGTATGAAGAAAAAGGAAGCTGTGAATTTGCTTTCATCCATTGATACGAACATTACTTCGCCAACCAATCTTAAAACCCAGGATAAAGTGAAGCGTTTGGGTCGACAGTCGGAATTGCTTTTAGATGAAGCTAAAACTGCCGAACAACTCGCAGAGAAACTGAGTGATCGTGCATATCAAAAACGCAGTGGAATGGCTATTGCGACAAGCTATGCCAATCAAATTCAAAATTCCATAGACGAAAACAATACCGAGGCTAGCCTTGCCAAGCTCAAGGAACTCCAGAATTATGTAGAGGAGCAGAAGCAAGAAAAATCATCCATTGATTATTCAGAAGAAGAGATTGAGGCTAAGCTTAAAACTAAGCAAGTGACTTACAAAAACCAGAGAAAGTACGCGGACCGACTAAAGGCTGAAGTATTCTCAAAAGAGAAAAATCTCTTGTCTGCGAAAGCGGGTTCAAAGAACGCCGAAGCCTTGTCTAAAGAAGTAGAGAGTGATCGTCAAACGGCGGAGCAAGCGGACCTAAGAGCGCGGAAGACCGGTAGAGAAGTGGAAACACTTGCTCGTGAACTGGCCGTGGTTACTGAGATTATCAACGATGTTCAAAGCTCTCAGCCAATTCGTGCACTTGCCAGCGAGACACCAGATCAGACCATTCTTCCAACGCAGGTTGATGTTGAAGAAGTATTGGCATCTGTTGCTGAAGATGAAACCCTTGAGGGTTATGAAGAAATTGCCCAAACCGAAGAAAGTCCTAAGGTAACCGAGGATGGTCTCCATGTAGTTGAGCAAAAGAGTGTTTCAAGTGAGTCTGCTTCAGAGGTTCGCGCTGAAGGCAGCGCTGGCCGCGAGCACAGCTATGCACATACCGACTACACCGCACCTAGCGGAAGTCGATTTAACGACGATCACTTGATGGAACAACTCACCAATCCTGAGGATCAGTCGATGATCAAAATCATGCGTTCAGGTTACCACAATGCATATCAAAACGACTTCATGCACGTAGCAGAAGAATCTGATCCAATACGCCGCGCTATGAAGATGAAAGTCTTGAACGAAGACTGGTTGGCCGATATGGACAAGGAACGGAAATATTTGGATTCTGTAGAGACTGCCGATAAACCGCCCGAGATGTACGTCACCATTGAAGAGCGTAAGTCAAACCTTTACAAACTACATCAAATAAAGGAACGTGAGCTGGAAAAGAATGTGAGCCAATTGGATAGAATGGCTGCCGAAAACGGGACTGATCTTGTTGCATTGGAGCAAGAGGTTAAGGAGAGTTACACTCCGGGGTCTGTGCCTTACGAAGTTAATGCAACCGCTCCAGCAGATGAGAAACCTATCGCTTTAAGTTCTGCACAGAGCGAGAGTTCGCGAAGTTTCAGATCTCAACCATCTGTTTCTTCAGAAGTTGAGAATAGCAAAGACGACACATTTGCAGAAACTACCGAAGCGCAGGAAGAAGGTACTTCCGAAAGTTCCGAAGAGTTCAATGATGCATCCGGCGAAGAAACGGCTGAGCTTCAATTCGACGACCAAGATGAGACTGGCTCACAATCAAATGATGAATCATCAGAAAGCCCAAGTTCATCTGAAAAGAGTGTTCCTGCGGAGTCTGGAGCAGAAAGTAGTCGGCCTGAAGAAAACGAAATAGAAACTTTAGAAGCACCTTATTTTGCCTCTATTACAGAATTGGAAAGCGGTCGGTCAACTGCTGGAGTTGCTCCTTCATCCGGCACTCTTCTTAGTGGTGCGGCAAATTCGATATTTAGCAACGAGACGAGCTTTGAAGAGGCAAGCCCCGCTGGTCAACTCATCCCAGAATCGCAAAGCAAAACACAAATGCAAGGAATTTCGATGGATGTTCGCAATACACTGCAGAACAGTCAAGGAAATGCCCAGAGTGAATTAGAGTCGCTTGAGACCGAGCTAGGCGACTTGAATACGGAGTTGGCTTCTACTAAAAAGGAAAAGAAGCGACGCGTTTTAGAAGCTCAAATTGTAGATGTAGAGTCTAAGGTGAACACACAGCGAAAGATCGTTGGAGGATACGTAGAGCAAATTGCAGCCTTGGATGAAATCACTGCAGTTGATGCAAATTCATTCAAGAAGACGGCAGAAGCAGCTCCGGCATTTTCGCCTGCCGAAATGGCCAGCTTGCAGGCTCAAGAGCTAAAGCAAATGGCAACGGATACTTTTCAATATGCCGAGGATTTAAGAGCGCTGGCTGAGAACACAAAAAAGAAGAAAGAAAGAAAAAGACTGATTGCCAAAGCTGATGTACTTACAAAGAGTGCTGCTCGGATGAACAAACAAGCCGAAGTTTCAAATATTGAGGCAGAGGAACTTAGAGTAGTGGAAGCAAATGTGATTGATGTACGTGACAAGGTTCGACTCGAAATTCCTAAGGTAATGGAGGTAGTTAGTCCTTCGGACGCTCAAGCAATTTCAAGCTCACCTGCATACAAGCGCTTCGACAACAGAGTGGCATTGGGCGAAAGAAAAATTCTCCAAGCACAAGTCTTGTATGAAGATGTGAAGGTTGCGGAGTCTGAAGCTGTGATGCTTGAGACCGAGGTTAAGGAGATGGAGAACCTGGCGAATGAGCAGGAAGATCCGGCTCAAAAGGAAGTGATGATGGCCAAAGTGCGAACATTGCGTAAACGTGCCGAGGAAAAGCGAGCTGTTGTCGACAAGAAGTTGAAGGAAGCTGAAGTGCTTGCTGTGGAGGGGAACAGGAATCGTAATGCTGCAATTGCGGAGGTCTTGAAGCTCGATGATGTGAGTCGTCAAGGAATTCTAGCCTTGGTCACACAGCAGAAAACTGGAGCTATTCCGGCGGTGGCTCAGAAGGGCTTTTCTAAAGATGATTTCTCGAAGATTGTTCAAGGGCAAATGGAAATCCCGTCTGTTCTTACCAGCGCCATATACAAGAAGATCGACTTTAGCGAGTCGCTTTATGGAGCAGAGAATCCGATTCCAGTAAATACGACTTTACCGAATGGCGTTTGTTATGCAGTTCAAGTTGGGGCCTTCCTGCGCCCGATATCACAGGATGTCTTCAAAGGTTTCGCTCCAGTGCGAGGGGAAGATGGCCCTAACGGTTTCACGCGCTACTCTGCAGGGATCTTCAAGAAAATAAATGAAGCCAATTTGGCGAAGAATGAAATTCGTGCAATCGGATATGAGGACGCATTCGTTGTAGCCTATCGAGATGGCCAGCGTATCCCAGTTTTCGAAGCCAAGAAAATCTTGGAAGGTGAGGCCGAACAGTTGGCACAATCCGGCGGATCTGAATCAAGTGATTCCTTTACGGAGCCAACAAGCAATGATGCGAGTTCCGCAAGCATTTCAGAAAACGCACGACTCTACAGTGGTGACGATGTTCAGGGTCTATATTACACGGTGCAGGTTGGTGCATACAGCAGAGAGGTGCCACCTTCAGCCATGTTTAACTTAAGTCCGCTTGTAAGCCATAGAACAGGTGGATTATGGAAATACACTTCAGGTATCTACCAAGACAATGGGGAGGCCAGTGCTGCAAAAACACGGATTCGTGACATAGGTATTTCAGATGCCTTCGTAACCATCTATTACAGTGGAGAGCGGGTGAGTAAGTCTGAGGCGGATCGTTTGGTTTCTGAACAAGACTCTTCTGTATTTGCCAAGGAGGAAGGCTTACAAAATAGAGCACCTGCCGATCTTCAATCTCCGTCTAGCTCGAGAAACACTCCTGCCTCTCAAAGCGAGAATTCAGGTCCTAAACCACAGCCTAGTGCAAATGCGGGAGGGATTGAGTTTGTAGTGCAAGTTGGAGCCTACGACCGTGAGGTGCCGGTAGAAGATGCTCAAATCATTTTGGGAATCAGCAACCTTGGTCTTGATGTGGTAGTTGAAGGAAGCCGAACCAAATACATCGTTGGAGGCTACACGAGTTATACGGAAGCGAACGCCTTCAAGGAAAAAATAATCGCAGAAGGTTTAAATGGTGCATTTATAGTTGCCATGCAAAATGGAAAGCAAGTAGATTTGCAACGCGCGATTGAAATAAGCGGAAACTAATGGGTACAAAAACATTAGAACTCATTGATGAAGAGGTTCTCTTAGAAAAGGAGAAATCTTTGATTCTATACAACGACGAAGTCAACACCTTTGATTTCGTCATAGACTCCTTAATGCAAGTTTGTAAACACGAACCAGAGCAAGCAGAACAATGCACCTTTATCGTTCATTTTAAAGGGAAATGTGACGTTTCCTCCGGGCCAGAAGATAAACTGCTTAAAATGTGCTCTGCTCTTTTGAATCGCGGCCTTACAGCCGAGATCGAATGAAAAAAATCCTTTTCCTTCTCGTAGTAGTCCTTCTTGAAAGCTGCTCAAGAGTCCCCAATACCAATCGTCGACAATTGAATCTTCTTCCAGAAAAGGAGATGCTCTCGATGTCCTATCAGCAGTACGATCAGTTTCTAGCCGACCACAACGTTTTGGAGAACGGACTTGAAGCCAAGTCAGTTGAATCTGTAGGTTCCAAAATGGCAATAGCTTTAGCTACCTTCCTCAAGGAAGTAGGAGAATCTTCAAGAATAGACGGCTATGAATGGGAGTTCAAACTTGTCCAGGACGAGATGCTAAACGCATGGTGCATGCCCGGTGGTAAGGTTGTTTTCTATACAGGAATATTGCCCGTATGTAAAGATGAGACAGGCTTAGCTGTTGTGATGTCGCACGAAATAGCCCATGCCATTGCGCGTCACGGAAACGAGCGGATGAGCCAGTCGATGGCCATAGAAATGGGCGCCGCCGCTTTAGGAGCTGCATTGGAGAAGGATTTAACGGGGACCTCGAACTTGTTCTTGCAAGCTTATGCAATAGGAAGTACCCTGGGAGCCCTAAAGTATAGCCGAAATCAAGAGTCGGAAGCAGATAAGATGGGATTGGAGTTTATGGCCATCGCTGGCTATAACTCTGAAAAGGCCATCGAACTTTGTGAACGCATGTCGCAACTCGGTGGCTCAAGTCCGCCAGAAATGCTCAGTACTCATCCGAGCGATGAGAGCAGAATTGCCGACATTAAAGAGTATCTTCCCGAAGCTATAAAGTACTACAAACCATGACGCTCACAGGAATTGTTCTGCTCATTGTTCTGGGAATAGTTCTTATTCTAGTCGAAATTTTTTTCATTCCAGGACTCGGATTCGTAGGAATTGTCGGATTTATATGTATTCTAATTGGAATTTACTTCGCCTATCAAATAAGCCTGTTGTATGGTCACTTAAGTTTAGCGGGAGGAGCACTTGCCTCAGCGATCTTAGGCTACTATGCCTTTAAGCCAGGAACCTGGACTAGGATGGGAGTAAAGGGAAGCATCAAGTCAAGAAGCTTAAAAGACCTTTCTGTAGATTTTCACATCGGTGATGTGGGTATTTCTGACTCCAGACTAGCTGCTAGCGGGAAAGCTGGATTCGAGGGGGCGGGTGTGGAAGAAACAGGT
>CAXAIH010000091.1:0-7642 GCA_963968755.1 uncultured Flavobacteriales bacterium | reverse complement strand
TCCGGTTCAGTCATTCGTTCTAAAAGAGCTAAGTCATCGAACTCTGGATTTTCCTTCATAAAAGGAATGATGGCTTCTGCTACTTCTTCTACTGCTTGAAGGAATTCTGCTTCGTTTGGGTTCCTATCGGCAACTCCTTTTACGAAAGCGTTGATTTGATCCTGTTGTTGTGTCATGTGCGCGTTAAAAATCGCGCAAAGGTAGCCAATCTTTTATTTTTGAGTGCTGTATAACAGGTCGCTCTCACCAAGGCGTAAAACGCTTTTTTTCTGTTATTTAGGGCTCACATTCAGCACCTTCAACATTCTCTTGTCATTGATTTTTCTTCGCTCGAACCTGAAATTTCGAAGCAAGAGTCCTGAAGCCGTGAACGCGAGTCCGATTGGTAGCACTTCGGGTCCAATTAAAGGCCTTGAACGACTCAGGAGCGCATTGGTTAAATCCAGGCCTAAGTGGAACACCCCACCAACAACAGCCAAATGCGATAAGAAGCGAACTCCCGGCCTTGGATACAGAACACTTTTAATATTCGCTAACCTAACTTCTTCCCCAGAGAGGATAATAGATGAATCTTGAATGCTCTCTAGGATTCCCCGAAATCGTATACCATCTTGATTGATGTATTCAAAAGAGTTCCCTACAAATAACCTGCTTCTTTTTCGCGGATTCTCGTGTTCTTGCACCAAAACCAATTGAGCATGGATCTCACAAGAGGATAGAAGCAATAAGATGAAAACAAAAACTTGTTGTTTGCGACTACTGAATCCGAACATCGGCTTCTGTAGAGGCCTCGTTAATGAGGTAGATCTTTCGCTGATCAACAATAAGCGTATCAAAATTGAAGGCTAAGATACGGACCTTTGCGAGGCCTGCGGTCAGAGTATCCATCTCGAAACTGGTGAAGTTGTAAGAAGAGAAACTTGAATTTTCTTGTCGGCTTAACAATACCGTTCCACTCGTATCCATTATCTGGTACAAAACAGCATCAGCATCTCCTGGAAGTCCATTTAAAGACAATGTGTAAGAGCTTGTTCTGTCTATGGTTGGATTAAACTGAATACCGCTGATGGTTGGCCAAGTTCCAGTTCTTGATTCGATGATTGTTGGATAGCGTAAGCCTCCATCTACACGCCAGCTAACTTGATCTTGGAAGTAATAAGAACTATCTGGCGATCGAAAAACGTATGTGTTGTTATCCGATTGTTCCAGTTCTTCTCCACTAGCAGATACCACCCCGAGGTCCACGAAAAAATTGGTCGTATCATAAAAACCTGCGAGCGCCACTCCCTTTATGTTTTGAATTTCGAATGGCATATCATCCAAGAATGAAATTTCGTTTTGCGCAATCAAGTATCCATCGGCATCGTCAAAGCTCGGATGACCCGAGAGGTCCTCTCTATCTCCTTCAACAATATCAACTTCTTTTACTACCTCGTCTGAGCCATTTTCATTTGTTGCGATCAGCTTCACGCTATACACTCCGGGCTCATTATATCGGTGAACTGGGTTTACAGCCATGCTTGAATCCCCATCATCAAAAATCCAGAGGTATTCATCAACCACGCCAACGGAGGTGTTCAAGAAATCGACAACACCTGCTCTTTTTACGACAGGTTCAAAATTGGCCTTTGGAGCCTTTTTCCCACACGACCATAACAAGAGCGTGGTAATAACGAGTAAAACGGAAGAGGTTCTAAGTGCTTTGATAGGGCGCTTGAATTAAGTACAGGGTCAAAAGTACAATTTTGAAAACGTGCTTATAAAAGCTCTTATTGTCTACATCATTTTGGGCTCACAGATTAAGGATGAAAAAATGCCTGAAACACAAGCAGTTAAAATGACTTTTTGTTTAGGATAATGCTTACATTTGCAGCCCTTTTTTAAGCCCCTGTGCAAGAACACGTAAAAATATTTGCTGGACGTTCTTCCGAGAAACTCGGAAGGGAAATTGCCCATAGTTACGGAGCAGACCTAGGTAAGTGTACCATGTACGAATTCAGCGACGGTGAGATTCAACCTTCGTTTGAAGAGACTGTCCGAGGTGATACGGTGTTCATCGTAGCTTCTACTTTTCAGCCTGTCGACAATCTTATGGAGCTTCTTCTGATGGTGGATGCAGCGAAAAGAGCTTCTGCAAAACACATCGTAGCCGTGATGCCATACTTTGGCTTTGCTCGCCAGGACCGAAAGGACAAACCGAGAGTTGCTATCGGATCTAAACTTGTCGCAAACCTCTTAACAGCAGCTGGCGTCACACGTGTTATGACCATGGACTTGCATGCTGATCAAATTCAGGGCTTCTTCGAAGTACCAGTTGATCACTTATTTGCCTCAACAATATTTCTTCCGCATCTTCAGGCAAGCAGATCTGACAACATGGTGATGGCCGCACCTGATACAGGGGGAACAAAAAGAGCCAATGCTTATGCGAAACATTTGGACTGTGGTCTGGCCATTTCGTACAAGCAACGTAAGAAAGCCAATGAAGTGGCCAACTTAACTGTTATTGGTGATGTTGCTGGAAAAGATGTAGTTATCGTAGATGATATCATCGATACGGCTGGAACCTTAACGAAGGCGTCTGATATGATGCTTGAAAACGGCGCCAAAAGTGTCCGGGCTTATTGTACACATGCTGTGCTATCAGGTCCTGCATACGAACGAATTGAAAACTCCTCACTTACGGAGTTGGTGGTCACGGATACAATTCCGGTAACTCAAGAAAGCAGTAAGATTAAAATTTTAAGTGTGAGCGAGTTGTTTTCCGAGGTAATTACCAATGTGGTTGCTGGCAGATCGATTAGTTCACATTTTATCGTTTAAACAGATTGAAGTCATGAAAACAATTCAAATTCAAGGTGAAAAGCGCGAAGAAGTAGGCGGCAAAAACTCAAAAGCCTTGAGACGAGAAGGAATGGTTCCTTGCGTTGTATACGGTGGAAAAGAAAACGTTCACTTCAGTGTTGATATTAGAAAATTTGATCATCTCATCAAAACACGAGATGTATTCCTAGTAATCTTAGACATTAACGGTGCCGAGCACAAAGCCATTTTGAAAGCAGTTCAGTTTCACCCTGTATCTGATTTAGCTATTCACGCTGACTTCTTTGAAGTTGTTGATGACGTGCCATTTGAGGTAAGTATTCCAGTTTCAACCCTTGGTGCATCTCCAGGTGTGCTGAACGGAGGTGTACTTCGCTTGGTTCGAAGAAAACTTCGTTTGAAAGGTCTCATGAATGCCATTCCAGAATCATTTGAATTGGACATTACTTCACTCAAGATTGGTGACTCCATCAAAGTGCGTGACTTGAACTACCCTGGTGTAGAATTCCTTGAGCCAGAAGGTGGAGATGTAGTTGCAATTCGCACAGCTCGTGGTGCAATTGAAGATGAAGAGCCAGATGATGAAGAAGGCGAAGAAGGAGCGGAAGGTGCTGAAGGCGCTGCAGCTGAAGGTGGCGAAGAAGCAAAAGCGGAAGCTCCTGCTGAAGCATAGTCTTGCCTCATGAAGTATTTGGTATTCGGTCTCGGTAACCTCGGAGAAGATTACAGAAATACGCGACATAATATTGGATTTTTAACGCTGGACGCCCTCGCCGAGGACTCCAGCGTTTCTTTTTCCCCCGCACGCCTAGGCGACCGAACCGAGATCAAATATCGAGGAAGAACACTCATCCTAATCAAGCCGAGCACATTTATGAACCTTAGCGGGAAGGCGGTTCAGTATTGGACGCAACAAGAATCAGTTCCTATGGAGCGGGTGTTAATTGTTACTGATGACCTCTCTATTCCTTTTGGGAAACAACGCTTGAGAAACAAAGGCAGCGATGGTGGACATAACGGCCTGAAAAATATCATTTCCCTCCTGGGCCGATCTGATTTTGCACGACTGAGATTTGGAATCGGAAGTGATTTCAATAAAGGTCAACAAGTGAACTACGTTCTATCAGAATGGGATAAATCTGAAGAAGAGTTGTTGGATACCAGAATCAAAGTTGCCAAAGACACCATTCTAGCGTTCTCCTTCCTACCAGTCCAACAAGTAATGTCCGACTTCAACAGCAAATAACTAGAGACACTTTCTTATTGCATCTGACATGGACACCCGAGTGGCCAATTCTTGACGTAAACTAGAAATAGGAATTCTAGTCTGTTCCATCGTGTCGCGATCTCGAAGCGTGACCATCTCATCCTCTAGACTATCGTGATCAATAGTTATGGCAAAAGGAGTACCTATGGCATCTTGCCTTCTGTACCGCTTTCCAATAGAATCCTTTTCATCGTATTGGCAATGAAAATCCAATTGTAAATCCTGAAGGATTTTTTTCGCCAACTCAGGCAAACCATCCTTCTTGAGTAGAGGTAGAATGGCCAATTTATAAGGCGCGAGGAAAGCTGGTACTTTCAAAACATTTCTGCTTGAACCATCTTCCAACTTCTCTTCCTGATACGAAGCAGTAAGTACAGCCAAAAACATTCTATCCAATCCGATTGAAGTTTCAACAACATAAGGAACATAGGAACTGTTGCTCTCTGGGTCAAAATATTGAAGCTTCTTCCCACTGTGCTCCTCATGTGCTTTGAGATCAAAGTCGGTGCGTGAGTGAATTCCCTCCAACTCCTTAAAGCCCATCGGAAAATCAAATTCAATATCGGAGGCTGCATTCGCATAATGGGCCAATTTAATGTGATCGTGAAAGCGATAAGCCTCAGAACCAAAACCCAAGGCTTGGTGCCATTTCATCCTTTTCTCCTTCCAGTACTCGTACCATGTAAGTTCTTCTCCAGGCTTCACAAAAAATTGCATTTCCATCTGCTCAAATTCCCGCATTCGGAAAATAAACTGTCGAGCAATAATTTCGTTTCTAAAAGCCTTTCCAGTTTGAGCAATTCCAAATGGGAGTTTGGCTCTACCACTCTTGTATACATTCAAGAAATTCACGAAGATTCCTTGTGCCGTTTCTGGCCTCAAATAGATTTCGCTCGCTCCATCTGCCAGTGAGCCAAGCTCCGTAGAAAACATCAAGTTGAACTGTCGCACTTCTGTCCAATTTCGGCTCCCAGAAACTGGGTCCACAATCTGAAACTCCTCAATCAACTGTTTTATGCCTTCAAGGTCGTTCTCATCCAAACATGTGCGCATACGATCCTCAATTGAGGTGATTTGCTCTTGGTAGTTGACCACCCTTGGGTTGGTTTGAAGAAACATTTTATCGTCGAAGCTGTCCCCAAATCTCTTTGCCGCTTTGGTGACCTCTTTCTTGATTTTTCCACGAATCTTCTCCATGTGATCCTCAAGAAGGACATCCGCACGATATCGCTTTTTGGAGTCCTTGTTGTCGATAAGTGGGTCGTTAAACGCATCAACGTGGCCAGAAGCCTTCCAGGTGGTTGGATGCATAAATATGGAGGCGTCCAAGCCATGAATGTTGTCATGTGCATGAACCATAGACTTCCACCAATAATCTCGGATGCTATTCTTTAACTCAACACCCAACTGCCCGTAATCGTAAGCGGCAGATAGGCCGTCGTAAATCTCAGAAGAAGGGAAAATAAATCCATACTCCTTGGAATGAGAGATAAGTTTCTTTAGCAGATCGTCCTTGTTTTCCATGACGACAAAAGTAGTTAAATGCACTCCTTAAGAGGGTGAACTTAAGGCCTATCCTTTTTACACAAGAAGGTCTTGAAATCCCTTTGATTCCAAGGAAAGTACAAAGCCAATTCAGTTAATTTTGTTGGAAACAGCACCTATGAACATTATCGTTCCAATGGCCGGCATGGGAAAACGCATGCGCCCCCACACCCTAACCGTACCAAAGCCTCTTATCAAACTTGCAGGAAAGAGCATCGTTCAAAGATTGGTTGAAGACATTGTAGCCGCATGTGACGAGCCGATTGATGAAATAGGATTCATCATCGGTCACTTTGGTGATGCTGTTGAACAGGAACTTTTGAGCATTGCTACAAATCTGAATGCTAAGGGACGAATCTATTATCAAGAAGAAGCCTTGGGAACAGCCCATGCAATTTTGTGTGCAGAAGAAAGCTTACGCGGAAAGACAATCGTTGCCTTCGCAGACACCTTGTTCAAGGCAGATTTTAAAATATCAGACGAGCAGGATGGTGTTTTGTGGGTAAAACAAATTGAAGACCCAAGTGCCTTTGGGGTGGTTAAACTGAACTCAGAAGGGCAAATTGTCGATTTCGTAGAAAAGCCTGAAACTTTCGTGTCCGATTTGGCTATGATTGGCGTTTACTGCTTCAGGGACGGCGAAAATTTGAAATCTGAACTCCAATTTCTCATCGATAATAAGGTTATAAAAAGTGGAGAATATCAGCTTCCTGATGCCCTACGAAACATGACCAAAAAAGGACTTCGATTTGTTCCTAGCAAAGTGGATGAATGGCTCGATTGTGGAAATAAAGACGCTACGGTTCATTCGAATCAGCGCGTATTAGAACACATTGGAAATTCCGTATCTGCTCCTGTATCGAATGATGTGGAGATTACTCCTCCTTGCCACATTGCGGAGGGCGTGGTGCTCAAAAATTGTAAGATTGGGCCCCATGTAAGCATTGGGCCTTCCTGCGAAATATCGAACGCTGTTCTAAGCAACAGCATTTTAGCTGAAGAAGTGAAAGTCACAAATGCCCAGCTTTCCAACAGTATGTTGGGTAGTCACAGTACATTTGAAGGGAGAGGTACGGATTTTGCCAGCGATGTGAGCATGAGTGCCTTCAGCAGCGTTAAACTTTAGTATTGAGATTTCTACTTTCCATTTTCATTCTCGTTCTATTGTCCTCATGTGGAGGAACCAGTGCCGTGGTGACGGTGGAAAAGTCAAAGAAAAGCTTGATAAACGAAGCCATCAAGATGGACTTCGATCGCAAGTTCTTTCGCGCGAATCAAGAGAAAATACTAGGTAACGAAAAGGAAGCCCTTCGCCTGTTTGACGCCTGTCTGCGTATTCAATCTGAATGCGCAAGCTGCTTGTATGAATCTGCTCGAATTTTACGATATCAAGGCCGTGGAGATGAAGCTTTAGAGAGGCTGGAATCTGCCGTGAAGCTCGATAATGAAAACAAATACTATTGGCTTGAGCTTAGCAAACTATACTTTGACTTTAAGCTCTTCGACAAGGCTAATTCCAGCATTGAGGAAGTCATCCGATTAGACCCTTATCAAAACATCCATTACCAACGGCTCATTCAAATCCATTTAGCTTCTGGGGAGGTAAAAAAGGCCATTCAAACCTTTGACCGAATAGAAGAAGTTTTTGGCTCTACCCCCGAATTGAGCCTTGAAAAGCAAGAGGTGATGCTGAAGTCGGGCGATGCTGAGGGAGCCATTAAAGAACTTGAAACACTGATCCAGCAATTTCCTGAAGAGGCCAAATACTTCGCGATACTAGCGGAACTTTACAGAGGTAATGGTGAAGTTGAGAAGTCGCTTGCCCTGCTGGATCAATTGAGCCAATTAGAACCGGATAATGCCTTTGTACAACTGAGCTTGGCTGAATACTATTCCGAAGCTGGCAACAAGAAAAAGGCTTTCGAATTTCTGATGACGGCATTTGGAAACAACGCACTCGATATAGACACCAAAATCAGATATCTCCTAAAATTCTACGCTTTAAGT
>CAXAIH010000090.1:0-7700 GCA_963968755.1 uncultured Flavobacteriales bacterium | reverse complement strand
GTTTATCTTTTAAGTCATCTACCTCGTTCGTTTCTGGTTCAGTTGATCCACCACAAGAAAAGAAGAGGACCGAGATAACGGAAAATAGGAGTAGCTTTTTCATAGGTCTGTTTTCAAGAAAGGAACCCAAAAATAATTTAATCGCGGTCAATTCCAACTATGGCTTGCATTCCTTAAACTTGTCCAAAGTCAAAGTATGATTTATTCCTTCGAAGGCATTCGCCCCTTAGTGCACCCCAGCTCCTTTGTTCATCCTCAAGCTTGCGTGCTCGGACGAGTTACCATTGGTAAAAATGTGTACATCGGCCCTTTTGCCACCATTCGAGGAGATTTTGGGGAGATTGTAATCGAAGACGGTTGCAATGTTCAAGAATCTTGCACCGTACATATGTTCCCGGGAGTGCAAGTGGTTCTGCAAGAAAATGCTCATGTAGGGCATGGTGCCATCGTTCACGGAGCGCAAGTAGGAAAAAATTCACTCATTGGAATGAATGCTGTTTTGATGGATGAAGTTGATGTAGGTGAGGAGTGCGTCGTAGGAGCGCTTTCCATGGTGCCTGCAGGAATGATCATTCCAAAGCGCAGTTTGGTAGTTGGAAATCCAGCTGTAATCAAGAAGGAAGTCTCCGATGAGATGATCAAATGGAAGACGGACGGAACTCAGATATATCAGCGTCTTACAGGAAGAATGCTAAAAGGTCTTGAAGAGGAGGAAGCCCTGAGTAGGAAAAGAATTTTTGAGGCTCCTGTCAAGGAAGAGTTTGAACTTTGGAAAAAGAAAGGCTGAAAGACTAAACCTTGTACAACCAATTAAATTGGTCTTCAACCTTAGCTCGTTTCAGCTGGTTTAAGTGCTGCTGCAAACGATTGCTTACCTCCCGACTTTTGGGTTCGCTCAATATATAATTGATATCGTGACATGAAATCTCCGCAATTTGAGCAATGGTTGCCGCAGTCCCTACGCCGAAAGCTTCTGTGAGCGTACCAAGTTCAATAGCGCGTATAACCTCTGCTACTTCTACCGGACGTTCTTCAACGTCAATATCCCAAGCCTTCGTGAGCTGAAGTACACTGTCGCGGGTTACTCCTGGTAAAATGGATCCGCTTAAAGATGGGGTGATCAGCTTGCCGTCGATCACGAACATGATGTTCATAGTCCCGGCTTCTTCAATGTGTCTGTGGTATTTTGCATCGGTCCAGATCAATTGGTCGAAACCTTCATTTCTGGCCAGCTTAGCTGGGTAGAGTGAGCCTGCGTAATTTCCTGCAGCTTTCGCCGCTCCGGTGCCACCAACAGCTGCTCGAACGTATTCGGTTTCCACCTTAACCCGAAGTGGATTGCTGTAATATGGGCCCGAGGGAGAAGTTATGAGCATACACCTGTAACTGTCCGTAGGCTTAACGCCGATAAAATTGTCGGTGGCGAACATGAAAGGACGAATGTACATGGAGCTGTCCTCGTCTTCAGGAATCCATCCTTTGTCTAACTCAATGAGCTTTCGTATGCCGCCCATAAAAATCTCTTCTGGAATTTGAGCCATACACATACGTTCCGCCGATTTATTGAAACGCTTGTGGTTCATTTCTGGACGAAAAAGGTGAATGTCGCCTTCGTCGTTTCGGTAGGCTTTCATGCCTTCAAAAATACTTTGACCGTAGTGGATAAAGGAAGTGGCTGGGCTTAATGGGATGTCTCCGTAAGGCAAAACTAGAAGGTTGGTCCAAGCGCCATCAACGTAATCAGCCATGAACATATGATCCGAAAAGAGCCTTCCAAACTGAAGATTGTCCCAGTCAATACTGCTGAGGCGAGAGCTCTCTGTCTTCTGAATTCGGATGCTCAATTGATCAACGGCCATACCTTCATTGTTTATTGCGAATATAAAGAATTGCTAAGTGCGACGGAGGATGTAGCTCCTTCTTGACGAAAAGTATTTCGGAACTAGATGCGTATCAGCGCGTTGCTGAAAATCCACCCTTTGTTGCCATCCGCAATTGAAATATACAACCATAATCCTTCAGCTCTCAAAATTTGGACTTTCGTTCCATCGTGAAGCACGAATAACTCACTTGAGTTTTCCGCGGGTTCGCTGCGCAAGGTAACCGATGAGTCAAATACGATGGCGTACTCATTTCGGTAACGCTCTGTATATTGACTGTTCGCTGCAAGCAGGCAGACGATTAAGAGTCCAAAAGCGATTAGTCCGCCGAAAAAGTAAGACTGCTTAGCGCTGCTCTTAGAGCTTGTTTTAAACAGAAAGACAGAAATGGCGACCATGAGACTAAAAGCTATACAGAGCAAAGCCCAGTAGTCTAGATCAAATGAATGTTGAATAGACTCCCACCAATTACTCATAAAGAAGCCAGGAAGAGGTTCTATCTTATCTACGATTTGCTGGTTGGCCATAGATAGGTTAAAATGAATGTCCGGATTAGCGGGCTCTAATTTCAAGGTTCTTTCGTAATTCAAGATGGCCTCGGGAAAAGCAGCTTGCTTGTAAAAGCTATTCCCTATGTTGAAAAGTAAAGAAGCGGACTCATATCCCGCTCCGTGAATTTGCTGGTACAGGATGGCTGCGCTGTCATAATTTCCAAGCTTGTATTGTTCGTTCCCAAGGGCAAATAGCTCGTCGTAATAGGAGTCGCCTTGAGTGAAACTCGAGAAGGGGGATAGGAGGAACAGAAAGCCGATCAGTTTCTTCATGCGATGGAGCTTTCTAGGTTTTCTAAATTTTGAGCAGCGCGATCAAGCAGAGCCGCAGCATCTTGAGCAGAGCTCGGAGCAAATCGTGCCATCTCACAGCTGTCGATGAGCTCGCGCCATTCAGCTAAGTCAGCTTCAGTTGCACCGGCACTGCTTAAGGCTTCCGCCACGGTCTGCTGACTCATCTTCGAACGTTGGATGTTCAGCTTGTCTGAAGTATAGCCGAAGAGAGCAGAGGAGAGTTCTTGGTAAAACTCTGATTGCTTTGAATCTTTGAGCAATTGACTTGCCTTTTGTAGGTGCCTCTTAGCAATGCCGCTAGCTCTTTTTCTCCTCAGCAATCCTGTGTTGCTGTTCTTTTGGTTCATTCTACTGCGCATGAACAAGGCAATAGCTAGGAGGGCAAAAGGGCTACCCAGGGCGAAATAGAACCTCTTAGACCCAAAGAAAATGTCGTTCTTTTCGCTGAGTTCAGGATCTGTTGTGTTGATGTATCGAATGTCCTTACCTACCAACTTCACCGCTTCCTTTCTGTTGGAAAAGCTCATGGCGGAAGGTCGTTCTTCATCCCCTGCTTCGCCTACCTGAATGCTCATCTTTTTCCCAGGAACTTGAACGTAAGTTCCTCTGCTAGGGTTGAAGAATGAAAAGTCTTCTTCAAGAAGCTCAAACCTGCCTGAATGTCTTGGTATGATCAGGTATTCAAAGGTTTTCTTACCGCGCATTCCGTTGGCAGAAACACTTTTATTGGTGTTTACCTTTGGGTCGTATACTTCAAAATCTACTGGAAATTTGAAGTTGGGCTCTGGCAATAAAGCAATGTTTCCATTTCCGCTGACCACTACTTTTAAATTGATGGCTTCGTTTTCCCCTACTGAATCTTTGTCGATGCTTGTGCTGTAGCTGAAATCACCGACGGCTCCAGTGTAGTTTTTGGACTTTCCATTTTCTGGTAAGGCTTGAACTTCGATGCTCAAGGGTTTGCTCTCTAGACTGTATTGAAGGTCTTGGAAACCTCCAAAGAACTGATCGAAAACACTGCGTCTTCTATTCTGAGTGCGCACACGAAGGACTGTATTCAGTTTTAAAGCATCGATTTTTAGCTTACCAGCTCGCTGGGGAAATAGAACGATATGCTTCACTGTGGCCACGCGATACTGCACTCCATTCACCACTTCTTCGGGCATTTGGTTGTTCTTAATCTCCACTTCCTCCGAAGCAAAGCCTTTAAAGTCAGGGAGCTTATCAGCAGCTAAGTCAACAACATCAACACGATAGTATAGTTTGTAGGTCGCTACCAGTTGCTCGCCCACATAGGGTTCCATGTTATTGGTGACCACTTTCAAGAATACATTGTCTTTCAACTGCTCTTGAAGGCTTGCGGTGGAAGACTGCTTTTTGCTCGCTTGCTTGTTGCTGGCCTGTGCTTTAGGTTTTGCATTTGCTCCTAGAGCTTTAATGCTGAGTGTGTTTGAGCTGATGGTTTTGCCGCCTGCTTGAACTTTTGCAGGACCTAAAGTAAGGCTTCCTTCTTTTCTTGGACTCAGCACATAAGAGAAGGAAAGGCTACTCGACATTACGCCATTCACCCATTGCATGCTTGAAGATTGATTAGGGCCAGAGTAGAGCCGGAAGTTTGAAAGGTCGGGAGCCTGGAAATTTGAGGCTTGTGCATTTACTTTAAAGGTGAGTTTGAACTGCTCATCTATGGCCACCGTATTCTTACTAACGCTAGCCGTAAACTTCGTTCCCTGAGCGAAGCTGTTGAGGGTCATGAAGACGCCCAAGCTTATGATAATGATGAATATATGTGATTTATAACTCACGTAATGTCAGCAGTTATTACCAATCCTTTTCAATTGTTACATCAACCTTCTTAAATCTGTTTTTCTTGAGCTTGTCCTGTGTTTGTTCTTCCTCGTTTTTCATGGCATCGAGCAGCCTTTTAGCGTCTTCTTTTGAGATCTCATCTTTTGGCTCAGGTTGTGGCTGTTCCGATTGATCTTTATCTTTTTGATTATCCTTTTCTTGCTGATCGTTCTGGTCTTTGTTCTCTTGGTTTTCCTTTTCTTCCTCGTCCTGCTTCTCTTGCTCTTCGTTCTCTTTCTGATCCTGCTTCTCTTGATCTTTCTTGTCTTGCTCTTTATTCTTGTCTTTCTGCTGCTCCTGATTCTGTTCTTGCTGTTCTTGTTCTTTCAAGAGTTTCTGTGCAAGGGCAAGATTGTACCGACTCTGGTCGTCGGAAGGCTGGTTGCGCAAGGCGTTTTTGTAAGATTCGATGCTCTTTTCAAGAAGTGGGTTCACTTCCTGCATCTGTCCTGATTTGGCTTGTTGTTCGGCACTCTTGAGAAAGGAATTCCCCATGTTGTGGTAGGCCTGAGCTCTTTGCTTTTCTGTTTTAGAAAGCTTGGCGGCTTGTTCAAATTGCTTTGCAGCACCTGCGTAGTCTTCTTGTCGGAAGTATGCATTCCCCAAATTAAAGTTGGCCTCCAGCATTTTAGGGTCGTGTTCTAAGGAAGATTTGTAGAGACGCTGTGCCTTTGTGAAATCTCCCGTATTGTAGCGCTCGTTTCCATTTCTTAAATCACGCTTCTCTTCTTGAGCGAAGCTCGCAAGAGGCAAGAGTAGAAATAAAAGTAAACTTTTAAGATGCATTTTTCCCGAACAAATTTAAGCCAGCTAGGAGGCTGTTCTTCTTTTCAAATACTAAGATTTCCAAAAGCAAGAAGAAAAGACCGATGCCAATGAAGTATTGAAACCGATCTTCATAATCGCTGTACACTTTTGTGCCAAATTCAGCTTTTTCCATGCGTTCAATTTCATCAAATATCAAGTCGAGGCCACTTCCAGAATTGGTCGCTCGAACAAATTGACCTCCTCCGGCCTGTGCAATCTCAATGAGCATGTTCTCATTCAAACTAGATACAACGCTGTTTCCGTCACCGTCTTTTCTGTAGCCCACATTTTTCCCGCCACGGTAGAGGGGTATAGGAGCTCCTTTCGCAGTTCCCATGCCAATCGTATGCACCACAATTCCCTCAGCGTATGCCTCACCGGCAGCTTCTAGAGCCTCTTCTTCGTGGTTTTCACCGTCCGTAATCACAATGATGGATTTAGAGGTGGGACTTTCTGGGTCGAAGGATTTCTGTGCCAGGCGAATAGCCTTTCCAATGTCAGTTCCTTGAACTGGGATGATATCCGTATCGATCGTTCTCAGGAACATCTTTGCCGCGCCATAGTCGGTGGTTAGAGGAAGCTGGGTATATGCCTCTCCACCGAAAACCACTAAGCCAATGCGATCGTTTCTGAGCCGCTCGAGAAGTTTGGAGATTGCTCGTTTGGAGTTTTGAAGTCGATTGGGCTTAAAGTCCTCAGCCAACATAGAATTGGAGAGGTCGATGGCAATCATTAAATCCACGCCTTTGCGCTTCACTTCTTCCAGCTTGGTTCCCATTTGTGGATTGCTTAATCCCAATACCAAAAAGAAGATGGAGGTCGCAAACAAGAGATATTTAAATGGCTGTTTCCATCTGGAGTAGTCATTAATTAAGATTGAGCTGAAGCGAGGGTTGGCAAAGGATTTCAGCGCATTCTTTTTCCATAGCTGGTACCACCAGAATAGAATCAGCGTGGCCGGAATGGCCAGCAGAAACAACATAGATTCAAAATGCTCGAATCGTATCACGCTACCACTGATTTTAAGTATGTCTTTTGAAGAATGTATTCAGCCAATAGGAAGATGAGTCCCGCTAATAGCCATGGGTAATACTCTTCTTTCTTTTTCCTGTATTCAGTTACTTCAATTTTGCTTTTTTCCATCTGATCAATCTCGGCGTAGATGTCTTCTAACTTCTGATTGTCCGTGGCTCGGAAGTATTTTCCATCTGTAAGGCTGGCAATTTCCTGTAAGCTCTCCTCATCTATTTTAACTTCAACGTTTTGGTAGGTAATGCCGCCAAATGGACTCCGGAAAGGCATAGGTGCTGTGCCGTAAGAACCCATCCCGATGGTGTACACGCGGACGTCGAATGCTTTGGCAATCTCTGCTGCCGTTAATGGGGGAATACTCCCACGGTTGTTGATTCCATCTGTAAGCAGAATGACAACCTTACTCTTGGCCTCGCTGTCTTTGAGACGATTAACGGCATTGGCTAAGCCAAGTCCAATGGCCGTTCCGTCTTCGATCATCCCATTCTTTATTTCTAGAAACAGGTTCTTCAAAACATCGTGATCCGTAGTGAGTGGACATTGTGTAAAGCTTTCACCAGAATACACAACCAAGCCCATTCGGTCGTTTGGACGCCCTTCGATGAAGTTCATGGCCACTTCTTTAGCTGCCTGCAAGCGATTGGGCGAGAAGTCCTCCGCGAGCATACTGCCAGAGATGTCTACCGCAATTACAATGTCGATTCCTTCTGTGGTAATGTCTTGCCAAGAGCTGCTGGATTGTGGGCGCGAAAAGGCAACGAGAATTAGGGATAGTGCAAACATCTTCAGGGCAAACATGCCGTGCTTGACGTAGTACTTCAGTCCGTTTCCTTTGGCGCCAAAAGACCCTAAACTTGAGGACTTCACCTTGGCAAATTTGGAGTTGAACATGAATACGTACCAGATGCTAATCGCCGGAATGAAAAAGAGCAGCCACAGAAATTCAGGATTTGCAAATTCTACATCACGAAACATCAGACTCCTCCTTTCTCTCTTGAGTGAGACTTACAAAGCGCATGGCTTGCTGCATCGCAGCCTCATTTTCTTCCCCGATGGGTTTCACCTTAGCAAACTTGGCCATGTCCGTTAAGGGAAGGAGTTCGGTTAATATTTGAAGAGCTTCCTTCTCCAATTCCTTTTCTTTCATGTCTGCAAGAATCTCAGGAGTACTCATCTCCAAAGCCAAGTTCGAAAAGCGCGCTTCAATAAACTCACGGACAATTTCAGAGAGCAACGAATAATAATCCTTCATTTGTCCAGATTACCACAACTTCTGTTTGTACAGTGT
>CAXAIH010000089.1:0-7807 GCA_963968755.1 uncultured Flavobacteriales bacterium | reverse complement strand
GCTCAGCCTATTGGCACCAAATGAATTTAAAGTTGAACGAACGGTGTCAATCAATGGCCCCGCTTCAGTTATTTATGCAATCGCATCCTATTTCGAGAACCATGACAAATGGGCTCCTTGGAATGAGAAGGACCCATATTTAGTTAGCTCTATTTCAGGAGAAGATGGAAAAGTTGGAGCTGTCCATAGTTGGTAAGGGAATGATGACATAGGAAAAGGAGAGCAAGAACTTACTGCCCTAGAAGAGAACAAGTGCGTAACGATGGAGCTCCGATTTTAGAGCCTTGGGAGGCCAAGAACGACGCTTGAATTACCATTGAAGAAGGAGAAGAAGGTGCAATGAATGTAGCACGGGGAATTGGTGGAAGTGCTGGATTTCCAATGGATGTAATTATGATGTTAGGTGTGATGGATATGGAAGCTCAGGTAGTGCCAGACTTCGAAAAAGGATTGACCAATCTTAAAAACGTCAGCGAAGCTGAAGCAGACCGAACTGCCTCATCAGATTACACCATCTAACTAGTAGTATGGGAACCTTATTATGTGATTGTTGTTCGCGAGACTGTTTCCATCGCTAAAAACGGGCCGTTTATGATGGAGAATTTCCCTAAACTTTACCAAATGCTGGGAGAAGCTGGGGTAGCTCCAGAAGGATCAAGATGTGGTCTTTACTATATGTGGGATATGGAAAGAGGTATGACGGACATGGCTGTGGCAACGCAAGTGGCCGAAGGGTCGACAGCTCCAGAGGGAACCACTTTGCTTGAAATAGTTGAAGCTCAAGCTGCAACCCTAACACATACCGGGGGATACAGCGGCATGATGGGTGCTCATATGGCATTGAGCAACTATATGGAATCCGAAGGGTTAGCCTTAAAAGGACCAGCAATAGAGGAATACCTCGTCGATATGAATTCTGAGGCTGACTTTAATAAATGGATTTCCTGTCGGAAGCCCTTTTTTTATGCATTCCTTTAAGCTAGTTTCGCACTTGTGATACTTCATATTCCCATAGCCAGAGCCAGTTCAAGCGATAAAATCCTTGGCTTTCAAAAGTGGATTCTAGCTGGGGGAGTGTTCCTCCTTCTATTAAAGTTTGGTGCATATGGTCTCACAAATTCGAATGCCGTATTATCCGACGCCTTAGAATCTATCGTGAATGTATCGGCCGCTGCATTCGCGCTTTTTAGCCTTGCCTATTCAGCTCGTCCAAAAGATCTGAATCACCCATATGGACATGGTAAAATTGAATTTCTCTCTTCTGGGATTGAAGGTTTTCTTGTGATTTTAGCTGGTGCACTGATTGCCTTCAAAGGAGCCTACAATCTATTCTTCCCGAATGAAATTGAAAACATCGATTTTGGTCTATACATCACAGGCTTTGCGGGACTGATCAATTATCTCATGGGCCTTGCGATGATACGGAGAGGTAAAAAAGAACATTCACTTTTACTGGAAGCAGGTGGGAAACATCTACAAACAGACGCCTACTCAACGGTAGCATTAGTTCTTGGCCTTTTGGCCATTTACCTCTTTGAATGGATTTGGCTCGACAGTGCGATTGCAGTCATTTTTGGAATCTATATTCTATATGAAGGTTACAAGATTCTAAGAAAGTCGCTGGCAGGAATCATGGATGAAGCGGATTTTGATCTTCTTGAAGAAATGGTAGAGGTTCTTGAGGTATCAAGAAAAGACAGTTGGATCGACGTACATAATTTAAGGGTCATTAAATACGGCACTAAACTACATGTGGATGCCCACCATACTACACCTTGGTATTGGGATGTTCGGACGGCGCATGACATGATGATGGAGATTGAGAATGTAATCCAAGATCATTTTGGTGCTCGTGTGGAACTCTTCATCCATATGGATCCCTGCACACCAAATTCATGTGGCCTCTGTGCACTGGCAGATTGTCCCAAACGAAAAGTTGATTTCAAGCGGAAGACAATCTGGACTTTAGACCTTCTTTTGAAAAACGAGAAGCACCAATTAAAGGACAACTAAGGCAGTTTAAATTAGCACTTGATAACTAATATTGCTTGATGTATTTTTTAGCATTCCAATAACTAACTAGAATAGAATCCATGAACTCCGAAGCAGCTCTAGCACAACTTAAAGAAGGGAATCAACGTTTTGTAGAAGGCGACAATAACTATCCGAGAAGGGATCACGACCGGAGAGCAGCGTCTACTGAAGGGCAAGCACCATTTGCTATTGTTTTGAGCTGTGCAGACTCTAGGGTAATGCCTGAAGCCGCCTTTGATCAAGGAATCGGAGATTTGTTTGTAGTTAGAGTTGCTGGAAATGTGGCGAACACTTCGAGCATTGCCAGTATCGAATATGCTGTAGCTCACCTTGGAACTGAACTGATTGTTGTTCTTGGTCACGAGAGTTGTGGTGCTGTAACAGCTGCCCTCGTTGGTGGTGATAACGGCTACAACCTGAATCATCTCTTATCTCATGTTGAGCCAGCTAAAGCTTCTGCCGGAAGTTCAGACGTGAATACGGTGGTAAAAGAGAACGCTAGGCAAAACTGCAAAGCCCTAACAGATCGTTCTTCTATTCTATTTGAGGCCGTTCGAAACGGAAAATTGAGCATTGTACCGGCCTATTACCATCTTGGAAGTGGTCAAATTGACTTTATTTCTTGATTGAAAGCTCAGACTATCACGGCTTTATGAACATTCCAGTTATCAACTGCTTGTTGATAAGCCTAGAGGAAGCCTGCAGAATACTTCTGTTTGTGCCTGAGCTGTGCATTGCTTCTAATTGAACAATTGTTCACAACTGAAGTGAATAGCTTGTTTATACAAAGGGCTGTCTATTCCTTGCTTTCACACATTTCACATTTACCTTCGGAGTCGTTCTTTTAAAAAAGTTCCTCGAACAAACACTCGGTAAAAGTTCATACTCCATCGAGCAGAAGGATTAGGTTCAACCTAGTTGAATCAAACTGAAAAGGGTTTCCTCAGAATGCGAATTGGACGTAGATAAATTGCGAAAGTGATTTATTGAGAACCACACCTACGTTTTTCTAGATTGTTTACTCCTCGGAGAAGAAGAAATAGAAACAATATGGAACACATGGACATCCCGGTCCCCGGGGTAGATTCAGTTTTTAAACCTTGGTTTAAGAGCTACTTCAAATCTTTGTGAATGTTTATGTGAGTGTTCATCAGTTTGTGCTTCGGTGCTTTCTGAGTTTTAATTGAATGAAAATCTTTAATGACGTCTAGTTTTTAAGGAGAGAAAAGGGAAGCTTTCGGGCTTCCCTTTTTGTTTTTCATATCTTTCTTTATCCAAATTTCAAGCTTAAAAACAAACTAAATGCTCCTACATTTTTCTGAGAATCCACTTCAAGCTGCTAGAGGTATTATCGGTTACAATTGGAAGGCAATTGCCTGGTTCATAATCATGTCTTCAGCTGTTTTGGGCATTTATACTTTTCTTGAGAAAGACATCACACTGCCATCAGTTCCAGTGAGAATTCTTGGTGGTTTAGCCTTCTGTTTAGCTTTTAGAAATAACTCCGCCTACGGTCGGTGGTGGGAAGCGCGCAAGATTTGGCGTGGCGAAGTGAACGTCAGCCGGACCTTCGCGATGTAAGTTTGCACTTTAAAACGCGGATCTAGAAGTGATGAGGACAAGACGCGCATCGTGTATCGGCACTTGGCCTAGATCAACGCCCTCAGGCTTCAACTCAGAAACAAGATCGCTGGGAAGAGCTAGAACCCTTCCTGGAACCTTCTGAAAAGGAAACTCTGCTCACAAAAAAGAACAAGGCCACTCAGTTGATTCATCGTCAGGGACACGAAATTGCACAAGCCAAAGACGAAGGTAGGTGGGATATATTCTTGAATAAAAAGAATGGTTTGAGAATTTGGACTTGAGTGGACAATGATGGATATTAGTCATCGCCCAAACGAAATAAACATGAAATCCATCTTCTACGTGTTCGCAACAATTCTCGTTTTCGGAATTGGAATAGCCTCTATTTGGTATCCAAATATATTGTGGTGGTATCTTCTTGTTGGCCCTTTGGTCATTCTTGGGATGGCTGATCTGATTCAAACGAAGCAAGCCATTCGACGCAATTATCCAATTATTGGGCACTTTAGATATCTGCTGGAATCGGTTCGACCTGAGATTATGCAATACTTCGTTGAAACCGACACGGAAGGTCGCCCACTTAATCGTATTTGGAGAACCTTAATCTATCAGCGTGCAAAGAACCAAAGAGATACGACACCCTTCGGAACTCAGATGAATGTGTACGAAGCAGGGTATGAATGGTTAGAACACTCCATGTATCCGGTTGCAGCCCAAGAGATTTGGGCAGATCCAAGAGTTTTTGTAGGCGGTCCAGATTGCAAAAAGCCTTATTTGGCCTCCATGCTTAACATCTCTGCCATGAGCTTCGGCTCCTTGAGTAAAAACGCCATAGAAGCCTTGAATTGGGGAGCACAACAAGGTGGCTTTGCACACAACACAGGAGAGGGAGCAATCAGTCCATATCACTTAAAGCACGGAGGTAATTTAATATGGCAAATTGGGACAGGTTACTTTGGGTGTAGAACTGAAGAAGGAAAATTTCATCCAGAAAAATTTCGAGAAAAAGCCTCAATGGATGAAGTGAAAATGATTGAAATTAAACTGTCGCAGGGCGCAAAGCCAGGCCATGGCGGAATCCTTCCCGCTGCCAAAAACACCCCAGAAATAGCAGCCATTCGAGGTCTAGAGCCATATACCGCTGTGCATTCGCCACCTATGCATTCAGCCTTCAGTGATGCCAAAGGCTTAATGAAGTTTATTCAGCAGCTGCGGGATTTAAGTGGTGGAAAACCCATCGGTTTTAAGCTGTGTTTAGGTCGTCGAGAGGAGTTTGATGAAATAACTCAAGCCATGATTACCACAGGAATCAAACCCGACTTTATTACTGTGGATGGGGGAGAAGGTGGCACAGGGGCCGCACCGGTAGAATTCTCAAATTCATTGGGGACACCAATGCGAGATGCTTTACACTATGTCCACAATCAGTTGTTGGGCTACGATCTAAAAAAAGACATTCGAATTATTGCTTCAGGAAAAATCATTTCTGGTTTCCACATCGCTCGTGCCATCGCTATGGGAGCCGACTTGTGCAACAGTGCTAGAGCAATGATGATTTCAATCGGTTGCATCCAGGCATTAAAGTGCAACTCGAACGAATGTCCTACAGGTGTAGCCACACAAAACCCAAAATTGTACGCCGGCCTTAATGTGAAGAACAAAGCCGATCGCGCCGCAAACTTTCACAGAAATACCATGGAAAGTTTTGTTCATTTAATGGCTGCTGCAGGCTTTAGAACGCCTGATGATTGCCAGAGAAAACACATTCACAGGAGAGTTTCGATGTTGAATACCATGACTTATGAGGAGCTGTACCCATCCGTAAAAGCTGGGGAGTTTCTTGAAGTAGAAATGAAGTAGGACCTCCCTTTTTAATGAATTGAGACGACTGTTCTAGGTAGAAGGTTTCAGTTGTATCTTTAGGCCTCGATGACCTCTACATTAGAATGTCCCATTGGAACTCTTTACCTCACAACCAGCGACGAGGCCGTTCGAGCCATTAGTTTGAACAAGTCAATCCAGGAGCTGTTCTTCAATTATTCCATAAAGCTCATTACATCCATTCATTCCTTTCGGAGCATTGCATTAATAGCGTATATGTGCCTTGCAGTGGTATCTGGGATGGCACAAAAAGCGTTGAAGGGAGTTCCCGAATTGAGGCGAGGGAATGTAGTTTCTGGAAAAATAATTGGCGATGATAAGGAGGCTATTCCTTATGCTAACATTGCCATCTACAGTCTTACTGATTCTCTGCTTAAAAAAGTATCTGCAAGCAATGATCTGGGTCTCTTTAGCCTTAGTCTTCCGGATGGAAGTTATTACGGACGCGTAAGCTTCTTATCCTACAACAATCTAAATATTCCCGCATTTAAATTGAACGGGAATCCACTCAACTTGGGTAGCCTGCGCATGTCGATGAACGCAGAACAATTGGATGCAATAATCATAGAATCTGAAAAGGTGGAGATGGAACTGCTCATGGACAAACGCGTTTTTAATGTAGAGCAGAATATGATGAGCAGAGGCTCTAACGCCTCTCAACTGCTCGACAACTTGCCATCTGTTGCGGTAGATGTTGAAGGGAATGTAAGTTTGCGTGGAAGTCAGAATGTGCGACTCCTCGTAGATGGTAGACCTTCAGGATTGGTTGGCTTATCGAGTGCTGAAGCTTTGAGGCAACTTCAATCGAGTCAGGTTGAGCGTGTGGAAGTGATTACAAACCCTTCAGCTCGTTATGATGCAGAAGGTGAAGTGGGTATCATCAACATCGTTTTAAAAGAAGAAAAGCGAACCGGCTTCAACGGTTCTTTCGAACTACGCACAGGAGAGCCAGCCAATCATGGTGCGAGTGCCAACCTAAATTACAGCACGAAGAAATCGACCTTCTTTGGAAGCTACGGTGCATTCTATCGTCGAAGGCCGGGAACAGGTGCTTCAGAGCAGAGCTTTAGTTATCCCGACACTTCTTTCAGTTACGATCGCCAAGAGGAACACAACCGTGGAGGATGGAATCAAATGGCTCGTGCAGGATTAGATCACAAAATCACAAAGAACACAAGCCTGTCCCTTTCGGGGCTTTATCGTCGGTCGGATGGAGATCATTATACCGAGCTCGATTATTTGGATTATAATCAAAAGGGAACTCTCGTGCGTTCTGTGAAAAGAAGAGAGGATGAGACAGACGGTGATGAGACCAAAGAGGTGAATGTGAACTTCGAAAAGAAATACGCTCAGAAAGACCGAAAATGGACCGTAGACCTAAAGTATATGCTCTCTGGTGAATTAGAGGAGGCTTTTATAAATGAAAATAGTGCTCAAGTGGGATATGTTGTATTGAATCAGCGAACCTTCGCGGATGAACTTCAAGAGCTCTACTTCTTTCAATCTGATTACATCCATCCTGTGGGAAAGGCAGGTAAATTTGAGACTGGAGTACGTGGCTCGATTAAGACACTCGACCTTAGGTTTACCCTGGAGAATCAGCTTGCAGACGATAGCTACGAAATTGACAATCGCTTCAATAATTTCTTGATTTACCAAGAGGACATTTACGCGGCATATGCCATGTTTGGAAACAAGCACAGGAATTGGTCCTATCAATTAGGCCTGCGTGCGGAGTATTCGGATATTTCAACAGAACTTGTTAAGACCGGTGATTTTAACCCTCGGGATTATTTGAATCTCTTTCCTTCAGCTCATTTCTCCTATGAACTGAAGAAGAAGACCTTTCTGCAGTTTAGCTACAGTCGAAGAATTAGAAGACCAAACCATTGGTGGCTCGTTCCATTTTTTGGTTTCTCCGACAATCGGAATTTTCGCTCTGGAAACCCCGACTTAGACCCTCAGTACATACACTCCCTTGAAACAACCATTTTAAAGAGAATTAGAAAAGGCTCTGTAATGGGAAGTATTTATTATCGCCGAACCGACAACAATATGGAGCGAATTGTTTTCAGTGATGCCGATGGTTTTACCCAAAGTTTACCCGTCAACCTCGGTCGTAAAAGCGATGTTGGTCTGGAGGCAAACGCAAATCTGCGATTAGAGAAATGGTGGTCTTTAAATGCGAACTGGAATGGTTTCTATTCTGAATCTGAAGGGAGTTCCGAGGATGTGATTTACACAGCTGAAACCTTTGCTTGGACTAGTCGCTTCAACTCTAAATGGAATTTCAAGAAGATCTATAGCC
>CAXAIH010000088.1:0-7837 GCA_963968755.1 uncultured Flavobacteriales bacterium | reverse complement strand
GCCATAATGATGTCACCACCAATGGAGCGCTGCATGTCGATGGCTGTTTCAGGCGAGAAAAAGCATTTGCTGCCGTCAATGTGTGATCGAAAATGAACTCCCTCTTCAGAGATTTTGCGTTGTTCTGCCAAAGAATATACTTGGTAACCTCCGCTGTCCGTAAGAATTGGTTTGTCCCAATTCATGAACTTGTGCAAGCCACCGGCGGTCTCGAGCGTTTCTGTGCCTGGTCGAAGGAAGAGATGGTAGGTGTTGCCAAGAATTATTTGTGCCTTTACCTCTTCATGCAAGTCAGCCTGCTGTACAGATTTAACGGTGCCTACTGTTCCTACGGGCATGAACAATGGCGTCTCTATTTCGCCATGATCTGTGACGATTTTACCTGCCCTTGCTGAGGACTTCGGATCCGTTGATGATAACTCAAATTGCATGAGGGCCAAAGATAGCCATGTGAACTGGCTGGTTGTGAATAAATCATCTGAAGCTGGAAAACAAGTTGAGAAAAAGCAGTGATATTTGGGACGTGGACAACTTCCTCATAATTCTATTCGCCATTTCAGCGGGGCTTCAAATACTGTATACCATATTTATGGAGTTGCCTACTGCCATGTCCAAGGCGAAAACAGAAAACAGACAATTGCCTCTCAGCGTAATTCTATGCGCCAGGAATGAAGAGGAAAACCTACTTAAGAATCTTGAAACAGTTCTCAATCAGGATTATCCCACCTTCGAAGTAATCGCAGTAGATGATGCTTCTACTGACAATAGCCTTCATGTGTTGAAGGCCTTTCAGAAAAGTCATCCGCAACTTAAGATCGTGACCGTTCTTGAAAATGAGCGCTACATTCTTAGCAAGAAGTACGCACTTACTTTGGGAATTAAGGCTGCTCAATACGAACACCTTGTGCTCACCGACGCAGATTGTCGACCTATGTCCTCAGAATGGCTGAAGTGCATGTCCTCTTTTTACGTTGCAGGCAAAAATATGGTCTTAGGCTTTGGAGGTTACAAGCGTGATAGGGGCGTGCTGAACGCATTGATTCGTTTAGATACCGCCCAAATTGCTCTAAATTATATGGGCATGGCCCGCATAGGAATGCCTTATATGGGTGTTGGAAGAAACCTTTCCTACCACCGCGACTTGTTTTTTGAGAACAAAGGTTTTGGGGCGCATCAGCACTTGAGGTCTGGCGACGACGATTTGTTTGTTTCGGCGGTTGCCAAGAAAGGTAGGGTGAGTATAGGTTTAGATTTAAGTGCATCTACCCAAAGTGAGGCAAAAACGACTTTGAAGGAATGGGTGCTACAGAAATCGAGACATCTTACAACAGCTCCTGAATATGACCTTAAGACCAAAAGTCATCTCCTATTGCTTCATGGTAGTCGGTACTTGTTTCACCTAAGCTTTGCAATGCTCATGCTGTTAAGTCTTCATTGGCCAATCATATTGGGAGTATACATTTCATGGTGGATTCTTCATGCTTCTTCCCTCTATTTATTCGGAAAAAGAATGAAGGATAATGACTTATTCTTGTTTTCATTATTAGGAGAATACCTATTGCTCCTTCTTTACCCTTATTTCGCATGGAGCTCTTTGGGCTATAAAAATCTTGTGTGGAAGAATTAGTGAACAAACTATCCGAAAAAGGCAAACGCGATTATGCCTTGGTGAGGGCGGCTTTGGACCATGGCGATGAGAAGGCTTACAGCAAGATCATGGCTTTGTACAAGGATGCGCTTTACTTCATGATCAGGAAGATGGTTCGCAACGATGCCGACGCCGAGGACTTGACCATCGAAGCATTTGGAAAGGCCTTTAAACGACTGGAGCAATACACACCTCATCACGCTTTTTCTACTTGGTTGTATAAAATTGCCACCAACAATTGCATCGATTTCTTGCGTAAGAACAGAGCTAAAACTATTTCTCTTAAAGGGGAGTACGTAAACGAAAACGGGGAGACAAAGGGTTACGATGTGCGGGATGAAGGTCTTACCCCGGAAGAGCGCACCATTAAAAATCAGAAGATCAAATTGATGCGCGAAGTCGTTGAAAGTTTGAAGCCACGTTACAAACGCATCATAGAGCTCCGCTACTTTGAAGAATTCTCCTACGATGAGATTTCTAAAGAAATGGACATTCCATTAGGTACGGTCAAGGCTCAATTATTTCGTGCGAAAGAGCTCTTGTTCGAGATATTGAAGGATCGAAAAGAACGCATCTAGTCTTGAAACTGATTCAGAAGTACTTCCCGAATTTTGATGAGAGCACCTTGGAAAAACTCCAAGTTTTCTCGAAACATTTGCTGAAGTGGAATGAGGTCGTAAATCTCATTTCTCGAAAAGACAGCGAGCAGATTTTTGAGCGTCATATTCTACACAGCCTGGCCATAGCCAAATTCATCAGCTTCAACAGCGGCAGTAGGATCATGGATTTAGGTACAGGTGGTGGATTTCCAGGCCTACTCTTAGCGATTATTTATCCGGAAGTCAATTTTGTATTGGTGGATTCCATTGCTAAGAAAATTAGGGTAGTCGACGATATCCGTGATAAAATGGAATTGACCAATGTTGAAGCTCTTTGTTCGCGAGCGGAAAGCATCGATGGTCAATTTGATTTTGTAGTTACAAGAGCTGTTGCCCCGCTGATTAAATTAAATGGCTGGGTGAAAGAAATGATTTCCCCTGAACACAAGCACTCGCTCAAGAATGGAATCATCGCTTTGAAAGGGGGCGATTTGAATGCTGAGCTTTCATCCTTTGGCCATAGAATCGAGCAGGTTCCAATTTCCACCTACTTTGAGGAGGAGTTCTTCGAAATGAAATCGGTGGTGTACTTGAGTTACTAAAATTTTAACTCAAACTGGTGCTCAAGCATATTGTGAAAGATGCCATTTGCATCTTCAGTGAGCTCCTTCCAAGAACCCATCTCTTCGATTCTTCCGTTCTTCAGTACTAGGATGGTATTTGCATTCCGAATCGTAGATAGTCGGTGAGCAATGACGATGGAGGTTCGTCCTGTCATTAGGTTTTGTAAAGCTTCTTGAACCAATTTTTCCGATTCTGAGTCAAGCGCCGAAGTTGCTTCGTCGAGGATTAGAATGCTCGGATTTTTAAGCACTGCTCGGGCAATGGCAATTCGCTGTCGTTGACCACCGGATAGTTGAACCCCGCGCTCCCCAACGAGTGTTTCTAATCCTTCCGGGAATTTGTCGATGAATTCCATGGCATTGGCCTGCTGCGCAGCTTTGACAATCTCTTCTTCCGTTGCGCCTGGTTTCCCGTAGCCAATGTTTTCTCGGATGCTGCCACCGAATAGAATCACTTCCTGAGGCACGATCGCCATCTCCCTGCGCAAGTCAGTTAAATTAAAGGATTGAATGTCTTTTCCATCAATTAAGATTTGCCCTTTTTGAACGTCATAGAATCGATAAATTAAAGAGGCTATGGTGGATTTCCCAGCTCCGCTTGCACCTGCGAGACCTATGACATCGCCAGCCTGTGCCTTGAATTCAATGTTGTGAAGTACCTCTATATCTTCCCTGTTCGGATAGTGGAAGTTTACCATGTTGAAATGAATCGCGCCTTTGAGTTGGTTTGGCGCACCGCCGTTTTCTAGACTCACTTTTTCACCTGTTTCCTCCAGAATTTCCATGAGGTTTTCCGTAGCACCAACGGCCTTCAAAATTTGAGAATATAAATCTGCAATACCTCCGATGGAGGCACCCACAAATACTGTGTAGAGCACAAAAGAAAACAGATCTCCGCCGGAGATGACTCCACTTTCCTTAAGAATAAGGCCATACCAAATCACGCCAATAATGGACCCGAACAGGCCAAAGATGATGAAGGATACAAAGGCTCCACGATAGGCAGCGGCTTTCATAGCAACCTTTACCACATCATTCGTTACGTCTGTGTAGCGGTTCAGTTCATAGCATTCATTCGCGAAGGCTTTCACACTTTGAATGGCTTGTAAGCTCTCTTCAACGATGGTGTTTGAATCGGCAATTTTTTGTTGGGTCTCTTTTGAGAGTCTCCGAATAAATCGACCAAATATGACAGCTACGATGGCAATTACAGGAACCAAAGCAAGCATGAAGAAGGTAAGTCGCATGCTCGTCAAACTCAACATGACGATTCCACCTAAGATGGTTACAATCTGCCGCAAAAATTCAGCGGTTGTGGTTGTGAAAACAGATTGGAGTAGAGTGAGGTCAGCGGATAGCCTAGAGTTTAATTCTCCAACGCGTCGTTCATTGAAGAAGGTGAGTGGGAGCGTTATGAGTCGACTGAATGTTTTTTGACGCATGTCGGCAAGAGTTCTCTGGCTGACGTATTCGAAAATGTAAATCCTAAAAAAAGAGAAGATGGCATTCGCGAGAAAGATTCCAAGAAGGATGAATCCAAGGTCGTTGATACGCTCTAAAGTGCTCTCGTCAAATATGCGCCCTAAGAGCAAGGGAAAGGCTAGCGTGGTAAGAGAAGAGAGCGCTAGAAAGAACAGTCCTAATGAGAAAATCCACTTATGAGGTAGGAGGAAAGTGTAAAGTGACCCGAACTTCTTCCAGGTTTTTTTGTCGACTTTTTTCGATTCTTCTTCCATTATTGAGGACGCAAATGTAGGATTCGTGCTTAGGTCGTCAAGCTCCCGAGAATATTCTCTCAGCTTATTTTTTAATCACGTTTGATGAGGAGGGAAAAAAACATACATTTGCACTCCCGTTTTGACGAGATAATTTAGAGTCATGAAAAGAACGTTTCAACCTTCGAATCGTAAAAGAAAGAACAAACACGGCTTTATGGAGCGTATGGCTTCAAAAGACGGAAGAAAGGTATTGGCGCGCCGAAGAGCTAAAGGACGCAAGAAATTGACCGTCACGGACGAGATGCCGAAGAAAGGTCATTGATTTTTGCGCAAACGAATTTTAGATCCTCGCTTCGGCGGGGATTTTTTGTTTCAGCTCGTTTGTGTTTTCTGCCATTCGAGGAAGGCTTCCCTTGTAGATAGCTTATGCCCTTTACTCAGAACGACGCAGGAACTGAATGGTGATAGGCGTTTAGCCTTGCGTTGCACGCGTTTTGTGATCACGCTGTCGTACTTGCCAAATGCGAAACTCAACGGAATTCTATTCTGATTTACCTCACGCACAAATTCCTCGTAGTCGGGTTGAACATCTTTCAATAGAACCCAAAGTCGCAATACGCGCTCTTGGTCTTCATGTGATCGTGTGTGGAGTTTGGCAAACTTCACCAAGCAAGATCTGAGCAAACCAAGTCGAGCTCCCAAATCAAGGATTGAAACGAATAATCTGTGATTTCGCATAAGGAAGTTGTAGGAAGCACGACCTAGGCTGGAATATGCCATGGCGCGGTTCCAAAAATTCAACACAAGTCCATCGGGTGCGAATAAGTGGATGAAAGAAATGCGATCTGGATGCATGAGGCAAAGGTTCATCGCATAACGCGTACCTACTCTATAAGCAAGAATGCCAAGTTTATCAATTTGTTCCCTTTTTAGAAGTGCCTCAAAAGCATGGTTTAAATCATCTCGAGAAAAGTTTTTTATCCCCTTCGTAGGTGCTTTCACCAAAAAGGAGTCGGTCGAGAATGAGTACACGATTGTTGGGGTAGAGCTCGAAAATATGAGCATGCTTTTCGCTAGTTTGAGTAAATCCATGAAAGACGAGAATTACAGGTCCAGGATTATCTACAAACTGATACGAGAATCGTATGCCCTTCGCTTCAACGGACCGACGTTCAACGGCTATTTGAAATGTTGTTTTCTTGTTGATAGATTTTTTCTTTTCGGTATAAGGATTCGGCTTAAAACTGACTATTTTCGCCGCAATTCATGTCCTTCCTACACACCTTTTCAAGCCAGTAATAGATGCCGAAAGATACTTTCATAAAGCGAGTGCTGATCATAGGAAGCGGTCCGATTGTAATCGGGCAAGCTTGCGAGTTTGACTATTCAGGATCTCAAGCTGCACGATCGATGAAAGAGGAAGGCATTGAAGTCGTGTTGATTAATTCGAATCCGGCAACCATTATGACGGATCCGGTCACCGCCGACAAAGTCTATCTGCTTCCTCTTGAGCCGGCCTCGATTGAGAAGATCCTGGCTGAAAATGATATTGACGTAGTACTTCCAACCATGGGTGGGCAAACCGCCTTGAACCTGGCCATTACCTGTGAAGAAATGGGTATTTGGGAAGACCACGGAGTTCGTATGGTAGGCGTGGATGTCGCGGCCATCAATGTGACAGAGAATCGTCAAGAGTTTAGAGAACTGATGGATGAAATTGGAATTCCAATGGCGCCTCAGAAAATAGCTAAGTCCTTCTTGGAAGGAAAGGAAGTGGCGCAAGAATTCGGTTACCCACTTTGTATTCGAGCTTCATTCACTCTAGGTGGAGCGGGAGCTTCCTTGGTGCATACGCCGGAAGAATTTGACTCTCTTCTAACAAGAGGCTTGCATCAATCGCCGATTCATGAAGTCATGATCGATAAGGCCTTGATGGGCTGGAAAGAATTTGAATTGGAACTCCTTCGAGATGCCAACGACAACGTGATCATCATTTGTTCCATCGAGAACTTTGACCCGATGGGAATCCACACCGGAGATTCAATTACCGTAGCTCCGGCAATGACGCTTTCTGATACAGCCTATCAACGCATGCGTGATATGGCCATCAAAATGATGCGATCCATTGGTGACTTTGCTGGAGGTTGTAACGTTCAATTTGCGGTAAGTCCTGATGAAGCAGAAGACATTATCGCGATTGAGATCAATCCTCGTGTTTCGCGCTCTTCAGCCTTGGCATCAAAAGCTACTGGTTATCCAATTCCCAACATTGCTTCTAAACTGGCTATAGGATATACGCTTGATGAGCTCGATAATCAGATTACCAAGAGTACGTCGGCCTACTTCGAGCCAACCTTGGATTACGTAATCGTGAAAATTCCACGTTGGAATTTCAACAAATTCCAAGATTCTGACCGCCGACTTGGTCTTCAGATGAAATCGGTTGGTGAGGCGATGGGAATTGGACGATGTTTCCAAGAAGCCCTTCAAAAAGCTTGTCAGTCTTTGGAGATCAATAGAAACGGATTGGGAGCTGACGGACGTGAACTGACCGACCAGGATCAGATTCTTCACAGTTTAGGCAACGCAAGCTGGAATCGACTGTTTCACATCTACGATGGACTTAAAATGGGTATCCCGTTCAACACCGTTCAACAGGCAACGAAAATCGACCCTTGGTTCCTGAAGCAAATTGATGAGTTGATTCAGCTCGAACGCAAGATTGAGAAACACAGCCTTGAAAACCTATCTAGTGAACTTCTCTTCGAAGCGAAACAAAAAGGATATGCCGATCGTCAGATTGCGCACCTTTTGAGATGTCTAGAGAGTGAAGTCTACACCAAACGCGCAGATTTGGGAATTAAAAGAGTTTACAAACTCGTTGATACCTGCGCAGCAGAATTCGAAGCAAAAACTCCGTATTACTATTCAACTTTTGAGTACGAGAACGAGAGCGTTTCTTCCGACAAGAAAAAAATTGTTGTTCTGGGTTCGGGGCCGAATCGCATTGGTCAAGGAATTGAGTTCGACTACTGTTGTGTCCATGGTGTGCTTGCTGCGAAAGAGTGCGGCTATGAAACCATCATGATCAATTGCAATCCTGAAACGGTCTCTACCGACTTTGATATATCTGATAAGCTCTACTTCGAGCCTGTGTTCTGGGAGCACATCTACGACATCATTCTGCACGAGAACCCGGTAGGAGTAATCGTTCAATTGGGGGGGCAAACAGCCTTGAAGCTTGCAGAA